>CAMPGP010000040.1 GCA_946885545.1 uncultured Altererythrobacter sp. | reverse complement strand
GGGGCGGGGCGAGTACTTGAAGCTGAACGCCTGGGCGTAGCCGACCGCGTCGACCAGCCGCAGCGTCTCCTCGAACTCCGCATCGGTTTCGCCGGGGAAGCCGACGATGAAGTCGCCCGACAGTGCGAGATCGGGCCGCGCGGCGCGGAAGCGCTCGAGCAGCGCGAGGTAGCTTTCGGCAGTGTGGCTGCGGTTCATCGCCCGGAGGACGCGGTCGCTGCCCGCCTGCACCGGCAGGTGGAGGAAGGGCATGAGCTTTACGATCTCGCCGTGCGCCGCGATCAGCGCGTCGTCCATGTCGGCGGGGTGGCTGGTGGTGTAGCGGATGCGCGCGAGGCCGTCGATTTCGGCGAGGTCGCGGATCAGCCCGGCTAGGCCTACCGCGCGGCCCTTGCCGTCCTCGCCGCTCCACGCGCTGACATTCTGGCCCAGCAGCGTGATCTCGCGCGCTCCGGCCTCGACCAGCCGCTGCGCCTCGGCCACCAGATCGGCATGGGGGCGGGAGATTTCGGCGCCGCGGGTATAGGGCACCACGCAATAAGTGCAGAACTTGTCGCACCCTTCCTGCACCGTCAGAAACGCCGCTGGCGGGCTCGTGCGGCGCTGGGGCAGGGCGTCGAACTTTGCGATCGGCGGCATGTCGGTATCGGTCGCGCGCTCACCTGCCACCGCGCGATCGAGCATCGCGGGCAAGCGGTGATAGGCCTGCGGGCCGACTACCATGCTGACGGCCGGGGCGCGGGCCATGATCTCCTCGCCCTCGGCCTGCGCAACGCAGCCGGCGACTGCGATCAGCGGCTCCTTGCCTGCGGCGCGGCCCGATTTCACCAGTCGGCCGATGTCCGAATAGACCTTCTCCGCGGCCTTCTCGCGGATATGGCAGGTGTTGAGGACGACCAGGTCCGCCTCTTCGCCCTCGGGCGCGGGTAAGACCCCTTTGTCGGCGAGCAGTTCGGCCATGCGCTCGCCGTCGTAGACGTTCATCTGGCAGCCGAAGCTCTTGACCCGGAAGGTCTTGGGAAGATCGCTCTGTCGCATTGCGCGCGGTTACCGCATTCGCGCGTTCGGTGAAAGAGGTGCTTACAACACGCGCGCTATCGCCGCTTGCGCAGCTTGCGCCACCGCCTTGCGATCGACCAGCTGAGCGCCTTCGAGCGGAGGCAGGAAACGGATCGTCAGCCGGATTGGACGCAGCCGCGCGAGGATACGCTTGAAGTTGTCGACACCGTGCTCGTCGCCGACCCAGGCGATCTCGGGAACGTCGCGATAGGCCAGCACCACGGGCTGCACCGCCAGCCCCTCGGGCAGCGGATCGAGTGCGCTCAGCAGCGAGGACTTGAAGGGTAGCACGGCCGTGCCGTCGCCGGTGGTGCCCTCGGGAAACAGAGTGAGGCACCCTGTCTCGTCCATCGCGGCGCGGATCTGCTCGACCTGTTCGTTGACGCTTCCGCGGCGATGGCGGGCAATGAAGACCGTGTCGTTCATCTCGCACAGCCACTTGAGCACCGGGAACGCGGTCAATCCGTCGTGCGCGACGAAGGCGGTGCCGCTTGCGTGCGACAGCGCGGGAATGTCGAGCCATGACACGTGGTTGGCCAAGAGCAGCGCACCCTTGACCCGCCGCCCCTCGACCCGCGCGTCCAGCCCGGCAATCATGCCGATCCCGGCGAGGAAAACGCGTGGCCACCAGCGGCCCGCACCGACCGCGCGCCATACCAGGTGCAGGGGTGCGCAGACGATCAGGAGCAGCAGCATGAGCGCCAGCCGCAACCCGATGAGACCCCAGCCTAGAGGGTGAATGCGTGGCTCGGTCGCGGCCCGCGAAAGGGCCATCAGTCCGTCTTGTCGCCGCGGCCCAGCTTTACCCCGTAGAGCTCCATCCGGTGGTCCACCAGACGATAGCCGAGTTTCTCGGCGATCTGCTTCTGCAGGGATTCCAGTTCGGGATCGACGAATTCGACCACCGTGCCGCTCTCGACGTCGATCAGGTGGTCGTGGTGCGCCTCGGGCGCGGCTTCGTAGCGCGCGCGGCCGTCGCCGAAATCGTGGCGATCGAGGATGCCCGCCTCTTCGAACAGACGCACGGTGCGATAGACGGTCGCGATCGAGATCTTCGCGTCGATCGCATTGGCACGCTGGTGCAATAGTTCGACGTCGGGGTGGTCGTCGCTTTCCGAAAGCACGCGTGCGATCACGCGCCGCTGTTCAGTGATGCGCAGGCCGCGATCGGCACACAGTTGTTCGAGGTCGATCCGCTGGGACACTGGCTAGCCTTGAATGAGAAGAACGCCCCGAGCCTTAACGGCACGAGGCGTTCTTCTCAAGCATGCGATACGTTGAGTTACGCGGCGACTTTCTTGCGTCGGCCGCGCTTCTGTCCGGGCTTGCGACCGAGCCCGATCTTCTTGGCCAGATCGCGGCGGGTTTCCGCGTAGTCGGGCGCGACCATCGGATAGTCGCCGCCAAGATTCCAGCGCGCGCGATAATCTTCCACGGTCATGCCATGTTCGGTCATCAGGTGGCGCTTGAGCATCTTCATCTTCTTGCCGCAGTCGAGGCAGACGATGTGATCCTTCTTGACCGACGAGCGGATCGAGACCGCCGGATCGGGGACGGCTTCTTCGGGTGCCGCACCGGCGCCGAGACCGGCGAGAGCACCATATACATTGCTGATGAGCGCAGGCACTTCGTCGACCGAAACGCTGTTATTGCTCACGTGCGCGGCGACGATGTCGGACGTGAGCGTGATCAGCATTTCTGCCGTATCGTTTTCGATGTTTTCCATTTTGTCCTCGGTGGCGTTTTCGCCGTTGACTGTATTTATGCAACCCGTGGGGTTTTTGCCCACGCAGCAACGCATGGACTAGTCAAAGAACTATTTCAACTGTCATGTATTGAGTAGTCCACCATGCCCATTCGAGGCGGGTTGGCAGTGCCTATAATTGCCGGGCGAAGGTAATGGCGTCGAGAAACTCGCCGGAAGGTAGCCGATAATAGGCCTTGCGGCGACCGATCGGTTCGAAGCCCGCCGCGCGATAGAGGGTGATTGCGGGGTTGTTGTCGCGCATTTCCAGAAACATGCGCTCTGCGCCGCGTTTGCGCGCGGCAGCAAAGGCCCGTTCGAGCAGAGAGCGGCCGATGCCCTGGCCGCGCATCTCGGGTCGCACCGCGATGAGCAGAAGTTCCTCTTCGCCGGGAGCATATCGGGTGAGGGTGAAGCCGGCCGCGCTCTCGCCGATACCCGGCTCAAGCAAGTAATGCGAATTGGGCATTGCGAGCGAATCGCTGACCTGTCGACGGTTCCAGGCTTCGGCCCAAGTCGGGTCGAATGCCACCTCCATGACGTCCATGATGCGATCGAGATCGTCGTTCATCGTGTCGGCGGCTGCGCATCGGGCGCACGGCCATAGATCGCGCGCGGTTCGTGCGTCAGCAGTGCCGGGGGCAGAGCGAGCGCAAAGCGTGCATCGGGGTGGAGGGCCATCGCCAGTCCCTCACCGCGCAAGGCGACCAGTACCTCTGCCTGCGTGCCGACGACGATGCGCGCCGCCATGCTCCGCGCGGCATCATCCGGGACGAGCGAACGCGCTTCGTCTTCCGGGCTGCCGTCGGCGGCGAATTGCTGGACGAACCACTCGCCGTGTCCGGCGGTGTTGCAGGCTGCTATCGCTTCATCGGGATGCTCGGCGCGGGCCATCGTAGCCACCAGCGCCAGCGTCGGATAACCGGCGACATCGGCCTGCCATGCGAAGCCAAGCGCGCGCGCGGTCGCTATCCCGATCCTGACCCCGGTAAAGCTGCCCGGTCCGAGAGACACGAGGATCCTGTCGGCACGTCCGCGATCAGGTAGCCCCGCGATCATCGGGACCAATCGCTCGGCATGTCCGCGGCCCAGCACGCGATGGTCGCTCGCCAGGATTTCGCCGCCGTCGAACAGTGCGACCGAACAAGCCTCGGTCGCGCATTCGATCGCCAGTGTACGCATGGTTGGCCGGGGATCCGTGCTGTTCATCGTTGGCGCGCGCATGCCACGGCGGGTGGCGCGTCGGCAAGCGGGCGGATCAGGCGATCGTGTCGAACTTGTCGAAATCGGGCCGCGGGCTGCGATCGAAGATGGTCGACTTGTCGCCATAGCCGATCGCACAGATGAAGTTGCTCCGGACGCGCGACCCGAACTTGGGATCGCCCGCGAAGAAGGCCTTGTCCACCGCCGCATTGTCGAAGCCGGACATGGGCCCGCAGTCGAGCCCGAGCGCGCGCGCCGCGATGATCAGGTAAGCGCCCTGGAGCGACGAATTGCGGAAGGCGCCCTGCTTGCGGCCGTCCTCGTCTCCGTCGAACCAGCTCTTCGCGTCGGTATGCGGGAAGAGCCACGGCAAATGCTCGTGGAAGTCGATGTCGTAGCCGACGATCGCGACCACCGGTGCGGTCTCGATCTTCTTGCGGTTTCCTTCCGATGCGAGCGCGGCAAGCTTTTCGCGAGCCTCCTTCGATTTCGCCCACACGATCCGAGCGGGCTGCATGTTGGCCGATGTCGGCCCCATTTTCACAAGATCGTGAATCGCGCGAATTTGCTCGTCCGACACTGGTTTTTCGAGCCAGCCATTGTAGCTCCGCGCCTCGCGGAAGATCTGGTCGAGCGCGTCTTGCGACAGCGCGTGGTCGTGAAACTGCTTGGTCATGGAAATCCCGATGGTGGTGGAAGAGGTCAGGCTGCGCGGACTTCAACGACCTCGGGCACGTAATGTTTCAGCAGCCCCTCGATCCCGTGCTTGAGCGTGGCTGTCGAACTGGGGCAGCCCGAACAGGCGCCCTGAAGCTGGAGATAGACGATACCGTCGCGAAAGCCGCGGTACTGGATGTCGCCGCCGTCTCCCGCCACGGCGGGGCGCACCCGCGTTTCGAGCAGCTCGTTGATCTGCGAGACGACATCGGCATCCGCCGGGTCTTCCTCGACCAGCATGTCGTCCTCGGCGGGCACCGCGAAACCGCTGGCATCGCCGCCCGCGAAGAGCGGTGCCTCGGACACGAAATGGTCGAGCAGGATCGAGACGACCTGCGGCTTGAGCGCCGACCATTCGACTCCAGGCGCCGCAGTGACAGACACGAAGTCCGCACCGAAGAACACGTTGGTCACTTCGCCTGTGTCGAATATCGCCTGCGCCAGCGGGCTCGCCTCGGCCGTTTCGGGGCTGGCGAATTCGCGCGTGCCCGATGGCATGACCTGGCGGCCCGGAAGGAACTTCAGGCTGGCGGGGTTGGGAGTGGTTTCGGTCTCGATGAACATGCCCGCGATGTAGGCGTGGCGGTGCGCGGTAACAAGGTCGACGGACCGCAGTCGGGCGACATTCACTATCCCTTCATGCCCTCGTTCCCTATATGCGCCCCATGACAGTCTACCCGCGTGCCGCCCGGCACCTCGCGCTTCTCCTCCCGCTTGCACTCCTCGCGCCCTCCGCCACGGCGCAGCAGGCCGTGCCCGTAGGCGCGCCCGCGTCGCTCCAGACCGGCGAAGAGGTTCCGTGGATCTACGAGGGCAGCGACGTCCCGCGCGACAAGGAATGGCAGTTCGGCGAGATGGACAACGGGCTGCGCTATGCCGTGCGCAAGAACGGTGTGCCGCCACGCCAGGTCTCGATCCGCATTCGCATCGACGCGGGCTCGATCCACGAGGAAGACGACGAGCGCGGCTTCGCGCACCTGATGGAACACCTGAGTTTCCGCGAAAGCAAGTATCTCGGCCCGGCAATGGCGATCCCGACCTGGCAGCGCCTCGGTGCGACTTTCGGCAGCGACACGAATGCCGAAACCTCGCCGACCCACACGGTTTACAAGCTCGACCTGCCCAATGCGACGCCGCAGGCGCTCGAGGAAAGCTTCAAGCTGCTTTCGGGCATGATCCGCGAGCCGGTGCTGAACGAGGCGAACCTCGCCGCCGAAGTCCCGATCGTGCTCGCCGAGAAGCGCGAACGCAGCGGCGCGGCCGAGCGCGTGACCGAGACCACGCGCAGCACCTTGTTCGCGGGTCAACGCCTCGCCGACCGCCTGCCGATCGGCACCGAGGAGACGCTGACCAGTGCCACCGCGGCTTCGATTACGAAGTTTCACGAAAAATGGTATCGGCCCGAAAACACGGTGATCGTGGCGGCAGGCGACGTCGATCCCTTGCGGCTCGCCCAGCTGGTCGAACAATGGTTCGGCGATTGGCAGGGCAAGGGCCCGCACGTCGAAGCGCCCGATTTCGGCGATCCACTGCCGCCCGAGGGCGCGACCGGCGATAATCCGGTCGGCGAGACCGCGGTCATGGTCGAACCCGATCTGCCGCGGTCGCTGACCTATGCTATCATGCGTCCGTGGCGGAAGGTCGACGACACGATCGTCTACAACGAAGGCCTGCTGCTCGATTCGGTCGCGCAGGCATTGATCAACCGTCGGCTCGAACGGCGTGCGCGGGCGGGGGGCTCCTACCTTTACGCTCAGGTTCAACAGGACGACGTCAGCCGCTCTACCGACGCGACTTTCGTCACCTTCGCACCGCTTACCGGAGACTGGCAGGATGCGCTGGCCGATGTGCGCGGAGTGATCGCCGATGCACGCGCCACGCCGCCGACGCAGGAAGAGATCGATCGCGAGGTCGCCGAATTCGACGTGACGTTCGCCAGCATGGTGGAGCAGCGCGCCGTGATGGCCGGGTCGAAGCTCGCGGACGACATCGTCAACGCCGTCGATATCCGCGAAACCGTCGCCGCACCCGAAACCGTGCTCACGGTGTTCCGCGGGATGAAGGACAAGATCACGCCCGCGGCAGTGCTGGAGCACACACAGAAGTTGTTCACCGGCGATGTCGTGCGGGCCGTCTACGGCACGCCTGCCACTGGCGAGGCGGATGCCGCGGCCCTCAAGGCGGCACTCGAACGCGAGGCCGAGCCCGATGACGGTGCGCGGCTCGAGGCGGCCGACATTTCCTTCGACGACCTTCCGCCGGTGGGCGAACCCGGCGCGATCGCGAGCACCGGTCCGCTCGGCCTGCTCGGGATCGAGCGGGTCGAACTCGCCAACGGCGTGACCGCGATCCTGTGGTCGAACGATGCCGAGCCTGGCCGTGTCGCCGTGCGCGTGCGCTTCGGCTCGGGCAACCGCGCCTTCGAGGCGGACGAGTCGGTCTATCGCGCGCTCGGCCAAAGCGCACTGGTCGAATCGGGCCTCGGCGAGCTGGGCCAGGAGGAACTCGATCGCCTGTCGACCGGGCGCAGGCTCGGATTCGATTTCGGGATCGAAGATGCGGTGTTCACCTTCTCCGCGCAGACCCGCAATGCCGACCTTGCCGACCAGCTCTATCTGTTCGCCGCCAAGCTGGCGATGCCGCGGTGGGACGAGAATCCGGTGATCCGCGCGCAGGCCGCGGCCCGCCTCGCCTATGAAACCTATTCGACCGGCCCGGGCGGCGTGCTCAGTCGCGATCTCGAATACTATCTGCGCGATCGCGATCCGCGCTACGCCACGCCGGATCCGGAGGCGCTCGCCCGGGCGACGCCCGAGGGCTTCCGCGAGGTGTGGGAGCCTCTGCTCAAGCAGGGCCCGGTGGAAGTCGCCATTTTCGGCGAGTTCGATCGTGAAGCGACGATCGCGGCATTGCAGCGCACCTTCGGAGCGCTGCCGCCGCGTGAACCGATCCCGGCCGCCGCACTGGCGCGCGTGCCCGATTTCCCCGAGCCTTCCGCGGAAACCGTCGTCCTCCACCATCGCGGCGACGCGAACCAGGCGGCTGCGGTGATCGCGTGGCCGAGCGGCGGGGGCGTGCCCGGACTCCCCGAATCGCGTCAACTCGAGATCCTCGTGAACCTGTTCAACAATCGCCTGATCGACGCCATGCGCGAGCGGGCGGGGGCGAGCTATGCACCGCAGGTGACCAATGCCTGGCCAACCGATCTCGCTGGTGGTGGACGCATCACCGCCATCGCGCAGTTGCGCCCGCAGGACGTGCCCGCCTTCTTCGCCGCGGCGGACGAGATCGCGGCCGACCTCGTGGCCAATCCGCCAAGTGCGGACGAGCTAGCCCGCGTCACCGAACCGCTACGCCAACTCGTCAGCCGCGCGTCGACCGGGAACACGTTCTGGATGTATCAGCTGGAAGGATCGACCCGTGACCCGCGCCGGGTGGAACTCGTGCGTTCGTTGTTGAACGATTACACGGTCACCACGCCGCAGGCGATGCAGGCGCTGGCGCAGAAGTATCTCGCTGCGCGTCCCGGCTTCAGGCTGGCGGTCATTCCCCAGGGCCAGGAGCTGGTGCGCGCACCCGCGGCCGGGCAGGCGCCGTCGGCCGGTCGCTGAGCGCGATATAGTCAGGCCATCAGCGGCCGAACGTTTATTGCCCTTGCGGCGGGGCGCGCATTGGCCTCCAATGTGCCGTCCTAGGCAATGGAAGAAGATCTGCACGTGGCGCGCAACTGGAACCCGGATAGCTGGAAGACGCACGAGGCTCGGCATCTGCCGCGCTACGAAGACGCGTCCGCCCTGAGCGAAGCCGAGGCCACTCTCCGCAACTATCCGCCGCTGGTCTTTGCCGGCGAAGCGCGCGCGCTCAAGGCCGAACTCGCCGGGGTCTCGCGCGGCGAAGGTTTCCTGATCCAGGGCGGCGACTGTGCCGAGAGTTTCGCCGAATTCCACCCGAACAACATCCGCGACACCTTCCGCGTGCTGCTGCAGATGGCGGTCGTACTCACCTTCGCGGGCAAGCTTCCGGTGGTGAAGGTGGGCCGCATGGCGGGCCAGTTCGCCAAGCCGCGCAGCGCCGATACCGAGACCAAGGACGGGGTGACCCTGCCGAGCTATTTCGGCGACAACGTCAACGGGATCGAGTTCACGCCGGAAGCGCGGCGTAACGATCCGCAGCGCATGGTGCGCGCCTATTCGCAGGCGGCCGCCACGCTCAACCTGCTGCGCGCCTTCGCCGGCGGCGGCTACGCCAACCTGCGTCAGGTCCATCAGTGGACGCTCGATTTCATGGGCCGCAGCCCGTGGGCGGACCGCTTCGCCGAGACCGCCGATCGCATCGGCGAGGCGCTCGATTTCATGGAAGCCTGCGGGGTCGATCCGGGAACCGTACCGCAGCTCCAGGGCACCAGCTTCTATACCAGCCACGAGGCACTGCTGCTGCCTTACGAACAGGCGATGACGCGGCAGGATTCACTGACCGGCGACTGGTACGACACCAGCGCGCACATGGTCTGGATCGGCGACCGAACGCGCTTCGACGGCAGCGCGCACGTCGAATTCGCGCGCGGCATCGGCAATCCGCTCGGCCTCAAGTGCGGGCCGAGCCTGGAACCAGATGTCTTGCTCGGCCTGCTCGACACGCTGAACCCGGCGCGCGAGCCGGGGCGGATCACGCTCATCAGCCGCTTCGGGCACGACAAGGTCGAGGCGGGGCTACCGCGTCTCGTCCGTGCCGTGGCGCGCGAGGGGCATCCGGTGGTGTGGAGCTGCGATCCGATGCACGGCAACGTCGTCAAGGCGGAGAGCGGCTTCAAGACCCGCCCGTTCGATCGCATCCTGACCGAAGTGAAGGGCTTCTTCGCCGTCCACCGGGCCGAGGGCACACACGCGGGCGGCATCCATATCGAGATGACCGGGCAGGACGTGACCGAATGCACCGGAGGCGCGGTCGCGATCACCGATGAGGCGCTGGGTGATCGGTACCACACCCATTGCGACCCGCGGCTAAACGCCGCGCAGTCGCTCGAACTGGCGTTCCTGCTCGCTGACATGATCCGCCTCGAAGCCGCCGAACGCCAGGCCGCCGCCGCCTGATCGCTTTCGGGCTTTCGCGCGAGTTGCCGCGTCAGCCCGCTCGCGAGCCCGCGATATAGCGATCGACGTTCTTCGCCATCACGTCGAGCGGGGCGTTGCCGCCGAGGACGACCGCGTCGTTGAACGCCTTGAAGTCGTAGGCCACGCCCAGCGCGGCCTCGGCCTTCGCGCGCTGACGAGCTATCTCGCTGTGGCCGATCTTGTAGCCGCAGGCCTGGCCGGGCCACGAGCAATAGCGGTCGACTTCGCTTGCCACTTCGTCGGGCTTCGAGCCGTTGCGTTCGACGAAGAACTGGCGGCCCTGTTCGCGCGTCCAGCGCTTGTGGTGCAGGCCGGTGTCGACCACCAGGCGGCAGGCGCGGAAGGCGAGGCTCTGGAGATAGCCCAGTTGCCCGACCTTGAATTCGTCGTAGGCGCCCAGCTCGTCGGCGATCTGTTCGGCATAGAGCGCCCAACCTTCGGAGAAGGCGCTGAACGAGAGGATTGAGCGGATCAGCGGCAGGCGGTTCGAATATTCGCCTTCCCACACGTGGCCGGGAATGGTCTCGTGATAGGTCAGGTCGGCGAGGTCGTATTTGCGGTGCAGATCGGTTGTGCGCAGGTTGATCCACATCCGCCCCGGGATCGTGCCGTCCTTGCTGCCTGCGCCGCCGTAGGCGCCCGGCGCGCCGGGTTCCTCGGCCAGGGGCAGGCGGCGGACCTCGAGGTTCGGATCGACCAGCGTCTTGAATGCGCGCGGCATCTGCGCGGTGATCCATTCGATCCGCTCGTGAATGAAATCCATGATCTCGGCGCGGCCCGGATCGCCCTCGGCGAACTTGTAGCGCGGGTCTTCCGCCAGCGCGCGCATCCGCTCGCCCACCGAACCGGTGGTATAGCCGATCTCTTTCAGAATCGGGTCCATCCGCCTGTGCAATTCGTCGAGTTCGTCGAGCCCGATCTGGTGGATCTCGTCGGGCGAGAGGGTGGTCGTGGTCGCCGCTCGCAGGCCCCAGGCGTACCACTCGTCGCCGCGCGGCTGCGCCCACATGCCCGCGTCGGATTTCGCCACGGCACGCTGCGCCTTCAGCTCGGCGAGCTGGCGCCGCAGGGCCTCGGTCACCGGGCCGGTTACCACCTCGCGGGCCTGTGCGCCCCAGTCGCCCTCGAACCCCGCTTCGTCGGAACGCCTGATGATCGAATCGACCATCGTTCCCCCGCCAGCGGTCTCGGCGATCGACTGTTCCATCTGCGCGATCGCCTTGTCGAGCAGGAAGTCGGGCGGAACCAGCCCCGCTTCGCGTGCCGCCCGGATCCGCTCGAGCTCGCCGTCGAGCGCGGCGGGCAGGGCGTCCAGCCGTGCGATATAGGCCTCGGCATCGGCGGTATTCTTCACCGGGTGGCTCGTGTCCATGAAGCGCGGCATGTCGAGATATGTGCCGACGTTCTGGATTACGACGTAGGGCGCGTTGCGCCAGCTCCCCACCGCGACGTCGCCGTAGGGCAGCGCGAAACCGTCGAGCGCGGTCGAATAGGCGCTCTCCACGACTTCGAAGCTGGTCCGGGTATCGGCATCGAGCGACGACGTGTCGAAGGCCCGCACCCGCGCGAGATCGGCGCGCAGCGTTTCGGCATAGGCTCGCTGTCCGGCGATCGACTGGTCTTCCAGCTGCGCACGCAAGGCGGCGTGGGCCCCTGTGTCCACGCCGAGACTGGTCGCACGCTCGGGCTCGTGCCGCAGCAGGTTGTAGGCGATTTCCTCGAGCAGCGCCGGGCCGCTTCCGGGAAGTGCGGAGGCGGATTGGGTAAGGGCGCGCTGGCACCCGCCGAGCGCAAGCATGGAGACGCCGGCGCCGAGGCCTGCGAGAGCCTGACGGCGGGTGATGTCGGTTGCGATATGGGTCATGCCGCGGTGTCTGGCGCGCGCTGGCGGGCCTGTCAAACGCGCCGCGAGGCGGCTAACCGGTGATGTCTGGAGGAGATTCGCGCGAAATGATGGGCACCGTGCTTTCGATCGTCATGCTGGCCGGATTGCTGCTGCTGGTCGGCGCTTTCGCGATATGGCGCAGGGGTGCGCCCCGCAAGCAGGTGGTGCTGATGGTGATCATGGCGCTGGTGTGCTTCGCCAACGTCG
>CAMPGP010000039.1 GCA_946885545.1 uncultured Altererythrobacter sp. | reverse complement strand
ACGTCGACGGCATGGTCCACATGTCGGACATCGCGTGGGGCATCTCGGGCGAAGACGCGCTGGCGCTGCACCGCAAGGGTGAAGAGGTCGAAGCCGTCGTGCTCGACGTCGACACCGACAAGGAGCGCATCAGCCTCGGCATGAAGCAGCTCGAGAAGGGCGCGCCGACCGAGGCGGGCGCTTCGGGCAATCTGCGCAAGGGCGAGACCGTCACCGTGACCGTCCTCGAGGTTCGCGACGGCGGCCTGGAAGTCCAGGTCGGCGAAGATGGCGCCACCGGCTTCATCAAGCGTTCGGACCTCGGCCGCGACCGCGACGAGCAGCGTCCCGACCGTTTCCAGACCGGCCAGAAGGTCGACGTGCTGGTCGCCGGGTTCGACCGTTCGAAGAAGCCGAACTTCTCGATCAAGGCGCGCCAGATCGCCGAAGAGAAGGAAGCCGTCGCGCAGTTCGGTTCGTCCGACTCGGGCGCCTCGCTCGGCGACATCCTCGGCGAAGCGCTGAAGAAGAAGGACTGATCCTCCTCCTTCGCGCCCGCAAGGGTTGAAGAAAGGCCCGTCTGCCATCCGGCAGGCGGGCCTTTCCTACATGGGACGCGATGCGTAAGGTGCACCTCATGCTCGAAGTTCACCAGTTTCCCTGCCTGTCCGACAACTACGGCTACCTGCTTCACGACCCCGACAGCGGCGAAACCGCCTGCATCGACACGCCCGACGGCGCGGGATACCTGCGCCAGGCGGAGGTCAAGGGGTGGAAGATCACGGCAATCTGGAACACCCACTGGCACCCCGATCACGCGGGTGGAAACAAGGCGATCGTCGAGGCGACCGGCGTCCCGGTGATCGCACCGAAGGAAGTCGAGAAGCTCTCCCCCATCGATCGCGTGGTGGGCAATGGCGATTCCGTCTCGCTCGGCGCGTTCGAGGCGCGGGTAATCGACGTGGGCGGCCACACCGACGGGCACATCGCCTACTATTTCGAGGATTCCGGCATGGCCTTCGTCGGCGACAGCGTGTTCGCGCTAGGTTGCGGGCGCATGTTCGAGGGGACGCCGGAGCAGTTCTGGGCCAGCCTCGAGCGGATCAGGGCGCTACCGCCCGAAACCACGCTCTACTGCGCACACGAATATACCCAGGCGAATGCGAAATTCGCGCTTCACGCCGATCCCGACAACGTGGAATTGCAACTCTACGCGGCCGAGATTGACCGCCAGCGCTCGCTCGGCGAGCCGACGGTGCCGATGCAACTCGCGCGCGAACTCGAAACGAATCCCTTTCTCCGCGCCGACAAGGAGGGCCTGCGCAATCGGTGGGGCGGCGGCACCCCGCACGAGACGTTCGCCGCGCTCCGGGCGGCGAAGGACGCGTTCTAGCCCGGGTAGGGCTCCGCCTTCAGCAGCCTGGCCAGGTGCGCCGCGTTCGCCGCGACCATCTTGGCGGTCTGGCTGACCTTCTGCGGGCGATGTTCGAGATCCTTGAAGTCGACCGAGCCCATCGCCTCGCCGACCCAGTAGCATGCGGCCACGGCGGGGATCGTCCACCCGGTGTCGTTGAGGCTCTGGAACAGCTGCGAACTCGACCAGTGCGCGCCGTCCTCGTTACCGACGATCGCCGCGACCGCGACCTTCGAATAGCTCGGCATGCGCCCAGCATCGTCGGTCTCTGACAGGAAGGCATCCATCCGCTCGAGCACGCGCTTGGCGATCGAGGATATCTGGCCCATCCAGATCGGCCCGCCGAAGATCAGGATATCGTGCGCAAGGATCTTCGCACGCAGCTTCGGCCAGTCGTCGCCCGCCCCCTCGTCCGAAGTGACGCCGGGCAGGACATTATAGTCGGCGATGCGCAGGGTTTCGGAGAGCGCGACATCGTGCTTCGCGAACGCCTCCGCCAGCACGCCGATCATCGTATCGGTCGAGCTCTTCTCGCCGCCCGATTTTTTCAGCGAGCAGTTAAGGGCGATTGCGGAAAGGGCCATGCGATTCTCCTGTCGTTACAGGAAGAAGCGCACGGCCCTTCGATCGTTCCGCGATTGCGGAGCGTGGATCAGATGCCCGAGATCAGCTCGTCGGCCAGCTTGCGGTCGGCATCGGCGTCGTGCTTCTCGGCGATCAGCTTGCGCGAGGCGGCGGCGGCGGCACTGGCCGCGCGGGCGCGGACGTCCTCGACCGCTTCGCGTTCGGCAGCGGCGATCTTGTCTTCGGCCATGCGCTTGCGGCGTTCGACCATCGCCTTGCTGTCGTCTTCCGCCTTGGCGACGATCGCATCGGCTTCGCGCTGGGCATTGGCGAGCATCGCCTCGGCGTCCTTCTCGGCGCCGGAGACCTTGCTGCGATATTCCTCGCGCAAGGCCTCGGCCTCGGCGCGCAGCGCCTTGGCTTCGTCGAGTTGCTGACGGATCGAGGCGATCCGGTTGTCGAGACCGCCGGCGATCGCACCGGGGACCTTCTTCCAGATTGCGATCAGGATCAGCACCGTCATCGCGACGGCGACGACCTGGAACGGCGCGAGGCCGAACAGTTCGGGCTCGACATGCTCGACCGAGCCGTGTTCGACCACGGTTTCGGTCTGCGCGGCCTCGGTGGCGAAGACTTCGGGCGTATTAGCCATGGATCATGGCCTCCTTGACGGCCTTCTTCGCGCTCGCGGCAGTGACTTTCACCCCGGCGAGACGATGTACGATGTCCTGTGCCGCCTCGGCAGCGACTCCCTCGACCTCGGCCAGCGCGGACGTGCGCGCGGCGTCGATGTCCGCTTCGGCTTCGGCAAGCTTCTTGTCGAGGCGAGCCTGGGCCGCACCCAGCTTCTTCTCGCTGCTGGCTGCGGCATCGGCCTTGGCCTTGGCGATCAACGCCTGGGCGGCGGCGCGGTTTTCGTTCTCGCGCTTGCGCCAGGCTTCCTCTTCCTCGTCGGCCTGGGCGCGAGCGGCTTCGGCAGCGGCGAGGTCGGAAGCGATCTGGCCGTCACGTTGGGCGACGGTGCCCATCACCTTGGGGACCATGCCGCGACCGACGACGAAGAAGACGATGCCGAAGAACACCAGCAACCAGAAGATCTGGCTGGAGTAGGTCTCGGCGATCTGGGCTATCTGAGGCATCGGCCAGTCCGGTTAGTTGGTGAAAGATTTCCGCGGGGCACCGTCCAGACGGCGCCCCGCAGAGCCATCTTTCGATTACTTAGGCGACGAAGATCAGGATCATCGCAACGACGAACGCCAGCAGGCCGAGAAGCTCGGCGGCGGCGAAGCCGATGAACAGGCGGCCCTGCTGGCCGTCGGCGGCACCGGGGTTGCGCAGCGCGCTCTCGAGGAACGAGCCGAACACGTTACCCACGCCGATGGCGGCCATGCCGGCACCGATCGCCGCGAGACCCGCACCGATGAGCTTTGCGCTTTCTGCGTCCATTGTAATAACTCCTTTGGTCCTGAAATTCGGTTGTATGAAAAGGGCTTAGTGAAGATTTTCCGCGTCGTTGATGTAGAGCGACGTCAGAAGAGCGAAAACGTAGGCCTGGATGCCTGCGACCAGGATTTCCAGCGCGCAGATGCCGATCATCAGCAGGAAGCTGGGCACCCCGACGAGCGCGGCGAAGCCGACCCCGGCATTGGTGCCGTCGATCACGAAGCTCGACAGCACTTCCAGCAGGACGTGGCCCGCCATCATGGCGACGAACAGTCGCAGCGCGAGGCTGAACGGCCGCACCGCGAAGCTCACCAGTTCGATCAGGAAGATCGCCGGGATCATCGGCAGCGGCGTGCCGTGGGGCACGAACAGGCTGAAGAAGTGGAACCCGTGCTTCCAGAAACCCACGATCAGCACGATCGAGAAACTGATCGCGGCGAGGATGCCGGTGACGGTGAAGTGGCTGGTGAAGGTAAAGGGGTGCAGACCGACGAGACCCAGCGGCAGCAGGCCGAGGATGTTGGCGAACAGAATGAACATGAACAGCGAGAACACGTAGGGGACGTACTTGCGCCCCGCTTCGCCGATATTCGCCTCGAGCATGTTGTCGATGAAGCCGGTGAAGGTTTCGACCGCCATCTGCCAGCGGCCTGGCACGAGCTCGCGCTTCATGCCGCCCCACACGAAGAGGCCGAGCACCACGGTGGTGATCAGCATCCACATCGCGCTGTTGGTGAAGGCGATGTTGAAGCCCGCAATCTCCCAGTTCTCCGAGCCGAACATCGGCTCGATCGTGAACTGGTACATCGGGTCGACCTTGGCCGGTTCGGCTGCCACGGCGTTATACGTCCCTACCTCATGAACATTCGCGCTCACGGCTACTCCTCGGGAGAGGAGTCGTCGGAGCGCGTGTTCGCCATCCGGAAAATGTTCCTGAAGGCCACCACTATTCCGAGGAACAGGCCGACCAACAGACCCCAGGGCGACGTGTCGGCGAAGGTATCGACCAACCAACCGAGCACGAGACCGCCGAGAATTCCGCCGAGCAAGTCCGCCAGCACCCGGTTGCCACTGCGATAGTTCGCGTCGGCGCCCGATACCCGCGGCCGGTTGCGTTCATCTTCACGCTCTCGTGCGGCCTTGAGCCGCCCTTCGAGCGCGTCGATGCGCGCATCCTCGGCGATTGGTTCCCGTGCGGGCTTTTCGTCGCTCATGCCAGGCTCCTTCAAACAAGGGGAAGCGAGGCATGCTCGACAGCTGCCCGCCGAGGGCGCCGCCCCCTTAGGCGGGGGTCATGTAGGAGTCAATCGGCGGCTTGCCGCAATGCGGAAGAAGTGCCCCCCCAAGCCCGGCGTCAGGCGGGGCAGCGGCTGTCGCGCTGGGGCGGAGCGCTGGTGCGCGTCTGCCACGATCCGTCGGGCGCCTGATACTTCTCGCCCGGCGAGGTCCGCGCGATCGCGAGGCAGCCGGCGGTCAGCGCGTATTCCTCCAGCGTGGCGTTGGCCGCCTTTGCCTTCTGCGCGTAGATGGCGCGCCGCTTGATGTTGATGTCGTTGACCAGCCTCTGGAGTTCTGCCGTCGAGGCACCGACGATACCGAGATAGCCGTCCATCTTTTCGCCGACCTTGCCGCTCCCACGCGCGGCATCGTAAGCCGGATCGCGCTGCGCGTACGCCACGCCGGCGAAGCCGCCAGCGGCCAGCGCCAGTCCGGCTGCGGCCAATGCGACCTTGCGAAGAATTACCCTGTTCATCACACACTCCATCATGAGGTAACCGGATATCAGAAGATGTCCGCGTTTTCCTCGATCGTGTTGCCCGCATCTTCCGCGAGCCGGTAGATCACTTCCTGCCGGATGTTGATGTTGAGTTCGATGACGATCGGTTCCTCGGGCGCTTCTACCGTGATGCACCCACCCAACGCCAGCGAGCCCGCGACCAATACCGGCAGCGAACCCTTCACCAACCATCGCCCCGTTTCGTGTCCCCGCATGAACGGGGGTTTCGCAGGCGCGCGGCAGGCAGTCAATTCGACCGGATTCATGGCATATTCTCGCTTTCCTGGGTCTGAACGGGTTGTGCGTCGGGAATGAGATCTTCGGGCTCGATTCCCTCGGGTGGCGGCGTAACTTGACGCCGGAGGCGCTCGCCATCGTCGGACAGCAGACCGAGCTCGCGCGGATCACGCACGAACGCGGGGTCGTAAAGCGAGCGAAGATTGGTCAGCAGTTGCGCGAAGGCGGCGCGGATGTTGATCCGGAATTCGAGCGGAAGGTCGGCGATCTGGCGGGTGACGAAATTCTCGCGCGCGCCCTCGCCCTGACTCACTCCCTCGAACCGGACTTCGGTGACGATCTCGCCCGAGAGGCTGCCGTTCATGTCGATCGTCATCCGCCGGTAGTCGAGCGAACGCAGCGCATCGAACGCGAAATTGGCGATGGGCGACAGGTCTTCGTAGGTCAGTTCGCCGACATAGGAAACGTTGCCGCCCGGCGTGCGCGAGACCAGCCGGCCGCGTTCGATCCGCCCGTTGCCCTGCTCGTCGAACACGATCGGGATCTCGCCGTCGAAAGTCCCGGTGGCATTTATGTTGCCGAGATCGAACTGCTGCACGAACGTCGCCGCATCCAGCCCGGTGATTTCGAACACGTAGGCGCGTCGCTCGCTGATGCCGAGGTTGAGCTCGACCGGGCGCAGCGTGAGCGTTCCGCCCATGAAGGGCCAGGTTCCGCCCGCGACCCCGAGAAACTGCCCGTCGCGTAGCGCGAATTCCACTTCGCCCTCTGTCACCTCGATACCCGGGTTGACCGATCCGACCTGGATGGTCTGCCCGGGCGCCGTGGTGAGCGCGAGGAGGTCGTCGAACACGATCGTGCCCGAAGCGCCGCGGACCGGGCCGAAGGCCGCGGCGAAATCGAGATTGTCGCTGGAGAATCGGCCCGTGCTGGTCACGCCTGCCGCGTTCCAGTCGATCCGGCCGGTGCCAGTGACCGTGCCGCGCGTATTGGCAATCACCCCCAGCGCGCGCGGCGTGAGCATGTCAGGCTGGAGCGCGGGGTCGAACAGGAGGCCCGCGACGGTGAGATCGGCATGGCCGACTCCGCGCGAAAGATCGTGCACGATCGCCACGTCGCTCACCGCACGATCGGTGGTCGGCTCGCGCAGGACCGCGTCGGCGCGAATCACGTTGTCTTTCAGCGACAGCGTTGCTTCGCGCGCCACGAGTGGATTGAAACGATCTTCCTCGCTTCGATCCTCGAGCACGAAGCTGCTATCAGCGAGCGAGAGCACCCCGCCCGCGTAGCGCCAGGTCCCCGAGGTCTCGCGCAAGTCGAGCGGGACGGCGAACAGCGAGACGTCGGCATCGTCGAACGTGCCCGCGATCTCCTGCCCGAGCGTCGCGTCGAGGTTGCTGATCCGGAAGCTGCTCGCCTCCGCCGCCGGGCCGAGCGAGACGACCACGTCGCGCGCGGAGAGATTGCCGGGCCACGCGAAGCCGACGGGCCCCGAGCGCATGGCGATCGGGGTGCCCGCGAGCTGCCCGGAGAGATCGAGCGACGGCGCACCCGCCGCCACGCGCAGGCCGCGCGATCCATAAGCGAGGATCGGCGCCCCGCGCGACGGGCACAGGGTGAGCGCGCGCCGGTCGATCACGAGGTCGGCGATCGCCAGTCGGTCGAAGCGGAAGTCGGTGCATTCGCGCCACATCGCGAGCCCGCCCGCCTGCGACCAGTTGCCCTCGATCGGCATCGACAGCCCGCGCGTCGAGCCGCCGGGCAACGGACCCGAAGCGAGCGCGCGGCCGGAGAAGGCGAGCTGTCCGCCGGGGCGCTGGACGACGACCAGCTCGGGAATGGAGAGGCTCGAGCCACCGGCCGCGTATTCGGCCATGCGCAGGCGCAAGGTGGCCGCCCGGCTCTGGGTGCGCTCCATGCGGCCGACCAGCCGGGGCATGCCCTCGCCGCCAGTGCTGAAGTTGCCGACGATGCGCGGCACGGCCTCGTCGGGCGCGCTGCTCAGCTGGACACCCGAGAGCGCCAGAAGCGTGGCGCCGCTGCCGCCGCGCAAGGCGGCATCGGGCACGACCAGCGTCATCCGGTCGCCCGTCCGCCTGAGCGAGACGTTGGCGGCGAAGCGGCTGGCGCGCGATTCGCGCTGCAGGGCCCCGACGAAGCGGCGCAGGAGCGGCTCGAGCAGGGTCTCATCGCTCGATCGGGCGAGCGCTTCGATGCGGCCTCCCAGCGCGTCGCCCAGGCGCAGGCCGTTGCCTTCGAGATCGGAATCGATCCGCACGCGTTCGAACCCATCGCGCGCGCGCAAGGCACCGTCGGCGGTGAGGACCGCGAAGCGGGCCTGCGGATGGTCGATGCCCCGGCCGACGATCGAGTAGCGCGCGTTCAGCGCCGAATCGCGCCAGGTGGCGCGGACGGTTCCGTTGGCGCCATTAGCCGCTGTGCCCGCGAGCGCGATGTCGGACGCGGCGAAGCTTGCCCGTCCCTCGTAACCGGCAAAGTCGGCGTCGGCGGTCGCGTCGAGTTCGACCGAAGCTTCGGCCAGCCGCAACCCACGCGCAGGGCACGCCATCTCGGCGACGCGGACAGGGCCGACAAAGCGCGCCTTGCCCTCCGCGGTCGTCAAGCGGCCGTAGGCGGTGCCGCCGCGCGCGTCGCAGCCGCCTCCGGTGATCTCGGGCGCGGTGGCCGCGAGGATGCCGGAAAAGCCGTCGTCCAGTTCGCCGCTGCCGTCGGCCTTGATCCCGACTGGGCCGAAATCGGTTTCCATCAGCGCGCGCCCGTCGACCAGCGCGATGTCGAGATCGGGCAGGCCGGGCGGCTCGCCCGTGTCGCGAAAAAGTATTCCGTCGAGCGTGCCGAAGCTGAGCTTGCCGCCGCGCCACGAGCCGAACAATCGGGGTCGCTCGAGCTCGATCCGACCGATGGCGGGCGTGCCGAAACGATAGCGCAAATGCACGATAACGCGCTCGACGGTAAGGTCGGGCAGCAGCGGATCGCCGATCACGACATCGGTCAGCACCTGCCGTTCGGGCCCAATGCTCTCGATCTCGTATTGTGCGGGAAGATCGTAGTCCTCGAGCATGCCGGCGATGACGTCGCCCGCTATGCGTTCGCGTGAGAACCAAGCCGCAGCGAGCGCGGCAACAATGACGATCAACAGCGCGAGCGAAACGCGCCAGCGCCACCGCGTTAGGCGGCTGCGCGGCGCTTGAACTTCCACCCCGTCTGCATAATCGTCTTCGGCCAGCGCCATTGCCTCACACTTGCGCGCATCGCCCGGCAAAGGCAATGCATCCCTCTCGAACGCGACGACGGGGGGTTGGTTGCCGCAAGACGCAGAAAAAGCGAGCGCTTCGCACGGCGGTGCGGGCCACCGAGCGCGGCTGCGCAAGCGGCTGCTATCGGGCGGGGCGGAGGCGCTCGCCGACTATGAAGTGCTAGAATACCTGCTGTTCGCGGGCAATCCGCGCGGCGACACCAAGCCGCTCGCCAAGGCGTTGCTGGACCGATTCGGCTCGCTTCCCGCGGTGCTCGACGCCGATCCGGGCGCGTTAGGCCAAGTCAGGGGCATGGGCGAGACGGGCGCGGCGATGCTCAAGGCGGTGGCGCTCGCAATGCGGCGCACGGCGCGCGGCGCAGTGGCGCAGAAACCGGTGCTGGGGTCGTGGCAGGCGCTGCTCGACTATCTCACGATCGATATGGCGCACCTGACGGTGGAGCGGGTGCGTGTGCTCTATCTCGACACGCGCAACCGACTGATCCTCGACCATCACGTGGGTGACGGCTCGATCGACGAGGCGGCGATCCATCCGCGCGAAGTGGTCAAGAAAGCGCTCGACGTAGGCGCGAGCGCACTGATCCTGGTGCACAACCACCCGAGCGGCAACCCTGAGCCGAGCCGGGCCGACATCGACATCACGCGCCGCATCGCGGAAGCCGGGCGGCTGCTCGGGATCGTCGTCCACGACCACGTCATCGTCGGGCGGGAAGGCCACGCAAGTCTCAAGGCCAAGGGGCTGATCTAGGCGTTCCCGACGACAAGGCAGGCGACGGCGACAAGCGCGCCGGTCCAGCGGTTCGAACGGAAGCGCTCAAGCGGGTTCGCCGGGTCGGCCGGGTCGAGCGTCGCGACCTGCCAGCCGAGATGCAGCGCCGCCGGGAGCAGCGCGAGGAGCGCGACCCAGTCGGCCCGCAGGAGCCAGAAGGCGAGCGCCCACAGCGCCAGTGCGCCGCCGTAGAACAGAGAAACCCCCGGCTTCACTCGCGCGCCGAGCCGCAATGCGGAGGACCTTATGCCGACCAGCGCGTCGTCCTCGCGATCCTGCAAGGCGTAGATCGTGTCGTAGCCGATCACCCACAGCACGCACCCGGCGTAGAGTGCGGCGAGCACGTCCCAGTTGTCGCCGCGCAGCGCGATCCACGCGACCGGCGCGCCCCAGCTGAACACGAGCCCGAGCCAGGCCTGTGGCCACCAGGTGATCCGCTTCATGAAGGGATAGGCGGCGACCAGCGCGAGGCTCGCCAGCGCGACGAGCTGCGCCTCGAGCCGGAGCTGGAACAGAACTACCAGCCCGACCGAGCACAGCGCGCCCAGCCATGCCCACGCGGCCCGGCGGCCGATCCGCCCGCTCGCCACCGGACGGCTGGCGGTTCGCTCCACCTGGCGGTCGAGGTCGGCATCGACGATGTCGTTGTACACGCAGCCCGCCCCGCGCATCGCCACGCTGCCCAGCAGCAGCCACAGCACCAGCTGCCATTGCACCCCCGCGCCCGCCAGCCACACGCCCCACGCGCACGGCCAGAACAGCAGCCACCAGCCGATCGGCCGGTCGAATCGCGCGAGCATGGCGAGATCACGCGGAAGCTGCGGCAGGCGTTCGATCAGGCCGCGGTGTTCGCTGTCAGGGACGATCTGGTCGGTCATGCGGCTTGCCGTCCTAGGCGCGCGAGTGGGAGGAAGGAAGTTGGTTTCAGCCAGAGGCCGCAGAGCAAAAGGAGACGCGGAGGGTCGAGCGGCGCCGAAGGCGCATTTTCCTCGCACCTTGGGCCCGCTGCGACGTTGGAGCGAGAAGCGCGGCTTCGCCGCCAGCACCACCTCTCTGCGTCCCTCCTTTCCTCTGCGCTCTCTGCGTGAACCCCAACCCACACTTCCGCGAAACCGAGGTTTGTGGTTAAGCCAAAACAATGCCCGCCATCCCCGCCTGGCCGCCCCGCAGCGCACCGCGCCTGTTCGTCCCGCCACCGCTGGCGCAGGCGATAACTCTCTCGGTGGAGGGCAACCAGGCGCACTACCTCGCCAAGGTCATGCGGATCGCGCCAGGCGACGCCGTGATCCTGTGCGACGACGAGACCGGCGAATGGGCCGCGCGCGTAGTCGAAGCGGGCAAGCGCTCGGTCGTGCTCGAACCGGTCGAGAAGCTGCGCGAGCGCGAGGCTGTGCCGGACCTGTGGCTCTGCCCGGCGCTGCTCAAGAAGGACCGGTTCGACTTGGTGCTGGAGAAGGCGACCGAACTCGGCGTCGCCGCTATCCGGCCGATGATCGCCGCACGCTGCGTCGCGGACAAGCTCAACATGGATCGCGCCCGTGCCAATGCGATCGAGGCTGCCGAGCAGTGCGCACGGACCGCGCTGCCCGAGATTGGCGAGCCGGTGAAGCTCGCGACGTTGCTGCGCGAATGGCCCGAGCACCGGACTCTGTTCTTCGCCGACGAGCTCGGGGGAGCACCCGCCGCGCAGGCCTTTGCCGCCCATTCCGGGCCCGCCGCATTGCTCGTCGGCCCCGAAGGCGGCTTCGACGACGGGGAACGCTCTGCGATTCGCGTCCTGCCCCAGGCCGTCCCGATCGCGCTCGGCCCGCGCATCCTGCGCGGGGAAACCGCCGCGATCGCCGCCACGGCGGTGTGGATGGCCGCATGCGGCGACTGGACCCGCGAAGAATAATTTCCTTTCCCCACAAGGTTCGGTTTCCTAACGCAACGCGCATGAGCACTCGCGACACCTCGACCGCCGACGATCCGATCATCGAGGGCCGCGACCAGTTGGTCCTGCCTATGCAGGCTGGCGAAAAGCCCAAGAGCGCATGGCGCATCGGCACCGAGCATGAGAAGCTCGTCTACAAGCGCAAGGATTTCCACGCACCGAGTTACGACGAAACTTGCGGTATCCGCGACTTGCTGTTGAATTTACGCAAGTTCGGATGGGAGCCAGTCGAAGAAGGCGGCAAGGTCATCGCCATGCGCGGCAGTGACGGCACCGTCAGCCTCGAGCCCGCGGGCCAGCTCGAACTGTCGGGCGCTCCGCTCGAGAACCTGCACGAGACCTGCAACGAGACCGGCCGCCACCTCGAACAGGTCAAGGCCATCGGCGAATGCTGTGGGGTCGGCTTCCTCGGGCTCGGCATGTGGCCCGACAAGACCCGCGAAGCGCTTCCGGTCATGCCCAAGGGCCGCTACGAGATCATGATGCGGCACATGCCGCGCGTGGGCACGCTCGGGCTCGACATGATGCTGCGCACCTGCACGATCCAAGTCAATCTCGACTACGGCAGCGAAGCGGACATGGTGAAGAAGTTCCGCGTCGGCCTCGCGCTCCAGCCGCTGGCGACCGCGCTGTTCGCCAATTCGCCGTTCACCGAAGGCAAGCCCAACGGCTACCTGAGCTATCGCAGCCACATCTGGTCGGACACCGACCCGCACCGCACCGGCATGCTGCCGTTCG
>CAMPGP010000038.1 GCA_946885545.1 uncultured Altererythrobacter sp. | reverse complement strand
GATCGAACAGCAGCTTTTCGCCGAGGCCGTCGCAGGTGGCGCAGGCGCCCTGCGGAGCGTTGAAGGAGAACAGCCGCGGCTCGATCTCCTCGATCGTGAAGCCAGAGACCGGGCAGGCGAACTTCTCGGAGAACACGATGCGGTTGGGCGGGAGGCCCGCGCCTTTCATCGCGCCGCCGCCCTCGCCTTCACCCTCGCGCCCGGGCACGACGCCGTCGGCCAGGTCGACGTAGGCCAGCCCCTCGGCCAGCTTGAGCGCCTGTTCGAAGCTGTCGGCGAGGCGCGTCTCGATGCCCTGCTTCACCGCGAGGCGATCGACCACCACCTCGATGTCGTGCTTGAACTTCTTGTCGAGGGCGGGGGCTTCCTCGACGGGGTACATCTCGCCGTCGATGCGCACGCGTGTGAAGCCGGCCTTCTGCCATTCGGCGAGTTCCTTGCGGTATTCGCCCTTGCGCCCGCGCACGACCGGGGCGAGCAGGTAGAGCCGCGTCCCCTCGGGCAGCGCCATGACGCGGTCGACCATGTTGGAGACGGTCTGCGCCTCGATCGGCAGGCCGGTGGCGGGCGAATAGGGCACGCCCACGCGCGCCCACAGCAGGCGCATGTAGTCGTAGATCTCGGTCACCGTGGCGACCGTCGAGCGCGGGTTGCGGCTGGTGGTCTTCTGCTCGATCGAGATCGCGGGGCTGAGCCCGTCGATATGCTCGACATCGGGCTTCTGCATCATCTCGAGGAACTGGCGCGCATAGGCGCTGAGGCTTTCGACGTAGCGCCGCTGCCCTTCGGCATAGATCGTGTCGAACGCGAGGCTCGACTTGCCGCTTCCCGACAGGCCGGTGATCACGATCAGCGCGTCGCGCGGCAGATCGATGTCGATGCCCTTGAGATTGTGCTCGCGGGCGCCGCGGACAGAGATTTTGGTGAGAGCCATGAAGAGCCGTGTTCCGGAAATGTTCGCGCAGGTCAAGAACCGGGTCGAGGAGCCGACCGGCCGCTGCGCCATCTGGGTGCGAAGGTGCGCGAATGCAACGGCTGCTACTCCATTGCGATCCTGCTTTGCCCCCGCTCGGGGCAGATTGGCAAACCGGAAAAAAAGGAGAGTTTGGCGTCTCCGGCGGACCGATTATAAGCAATGGAGATTCGCTTTATTAGATTACCAAATGATAATTAATCGAATCCACGTAGAACTTCATATCGTTCGTTGCGCTTGATTTAATTTTCTCCGGTCAGCTTGCCCGCAGGTCTCTTCTCTTGGGCGGGAAATCCGGAGAAGATGCATGTTTGTAAAATCGAATGCGCTGCGTGGCGCGATGCTCGCCACCACTGCGATTGCCGGGGCCGCCGGTATTGCCATTCCCCGCGAGACCCAGGCGCAGGCGTTGCAGCCCGCGGTGGACGTCTGCACCGGGATCACCCTCCCCCGCTCGGCGATCACCGAAGTGATCGGAGCGGTGAATCAGCCGATCGTCGATCAGATCGAGACGACGGTGAACGGCATCACCACGGTGACGCTGATCCTCGATCCGCTCGCGGTCATTCCGGACCTGAACATCGACCTCAGCTCGATCCTCGACGATGCCGAACAGGGCGATCCGATCAGCCTTCAGGTGGTCGATACCGAAGGAAACGTGCTCGGCGCCTCGGACGACTGCAACATACAGGTCGACGGGGTGACCCTCGACGAGGAAGCCGGCCTCGCCATCGGCGGCAACCAGATCAGCGGCCTCGGCGCGGACGGCGAGGCGGCCGCCGCGGGCGAGCTCGACGCGATCGCGCTGGGCAACAATGCCTCGACGGCGGTGGGCGCCAATGGGGCCATCGCGATCGGGACCGATGCCAGCGCGACCGCGGCAAACAGCGTGGCGCTGGGCGCAGGCTCGATCGCCGACCGCGGCGCGGTGGCGGACTATACCGCACCGGGGCTGACCGGTACCTTCGATTCCGCAGGGAGCGTCTCGGTCGGCGTGCCGGGTGCCGAGCGGCAGATCACCAACGTCGCGCCGGGCACTGCGCCGAGCGACGCGGCCACCGTCGGCCAGGTCCAGGGTGCGCTCGACGCCGTCGCGGCGCTCGACGACAGCGCGGTCCAGTACGACGACGGAACGCAGGCCACCGTCACGCTCGAGGGCGCAGACGGTACGACCGTAACGAATGTCGCCGCCGGGAATGTGAGCGACGGTTCGACCGACGCGGTCAACGGGTCCCAGCTGTTCGATACCAACGAGGCCGTCGCGGAGAATGCCGCGGACATCGATGTGCTCGAAGAAACCGCCGTGCAATACGACGACGCGACCCAGTCCACCGTCACTCTCGGCGGCGCCGACGGAACCACGCTGACCAACGTGGCCGACGGCGAACTCAGTGCGGATTCGAGCGACGCGGTCAACGGTTCGCAACTGTTCGAGACCAACCAGCAGGTGGCCGAGAACACCGCCGACATCGTCGATCTCGACGGTCGCGTGACGCAGAACGAGACCGACATTGCCGATCTCGACACGCGGGTCGACAACCAGCAGGTAACGATCGACAACTTCGACAACCGCATCACGCAGAACGAGACCGAAATCGACAACATCGATGCCCGCGTCACGGTGAACGAAGGCGACATCGCCCAGAATGCGACCGACATCGAAAACATCGATGCGCGGGTCACCGTGAACGAGGGCGATATCGCTCAGAATACTACCGATATCGCCAATATCGACGGCCGGGTAACCGTGAACGAAGGGGATATCAGCAACCTCGACGTGCGCGTGACCGACAACAGCACGTCGATCACCGTACTGCAGGAGCAGGTCGCCAATGTGCCGGTCGGCTACGTCTCCGATGCCGACGGGACGACGCCGAGCGATGCCCCGACCGACACCGCCGCGCTGATTTCCGCCAGCGGCGGAGCGGCCACGCTTACCAACGTCGCCGAAGGCACGCTGGCCGACGGATCGACCGATGCGGTCAACGGGTCGCAACTGTTCGCGACCAACCAACAGGTGGGCCAGAACACGCAGGACATCGAGACCATCAACAACAACCTCGAAGGCAGCACGGTGGTCGCTGTCCAGTATTCGGACCCCGACGATCCGACCCGCAGCAACGGCGGCACGATCACCAACGACGTGACGATCGTGGGCGCCGATCCCGATGCGCCGGTGGCGCTGCACAACGTCGCCGACGGAACGCTGGCGAACGATGCGGTGAACCTGGGCCAGCTGCAGACGGGGCTGGAAGCGGTCATGACCGACACGATGGCCTATACCGACATGCGCTTCGCCGAACTGGCGTTCGACCTCGAAGACGTGCGCGAGGATTCGTTCGCGGGGGCCGCGGCGGCGATGGCCGTGGCGGGCATTCCGCAGACAATCGATCCGGGCCGTTCGATGGTCGGCGGCGCGGTCGGCCACTATCGCGGCGAGACCGCTTTCGCGATCGGCGCCTCGACCGCCTTCGACGACGGGCGCGGCGTGGTGAAGGCCGGGGCGACGGTGGACACGCGCGGCAATGGAGGCGTGTCGGCCGGGGTCGGCTTCAGCTTCTGATCGCCCGGTAGCGGCGATCTCCGGCGGCGGCCGCGCGGATCCCCCCCGGTCCGCGCGGCCGTTTGCGCGTGCGCGAACGTTCGTCGACGCCCTGCCGACGTTCATCGACGCCCGCTCGCGCCCTCACCCCCGCGCGCGCCTTATGACCCGCATCGAAGATCGCGGGGCCGCGCGCCCCGAACAGGGAAAAGCCGCCATGACCAGATTTGCCTCCACTCTGTGCTCCGCCGCGGCGATAGCACTCGCCGTTGCGCTCGCGCCGCCCGCCTACGCCGAAGACGAGGTGCCGCAGACCAATCCCGATATCGTCGTCACTGGCCACCCGCAGATCGGCAGCTTCGGGGTCGACCTGTCGGCCCGCGACACCTCGGCCGATCCGGGCGACGATTTCGAGCGCTATGCCTCGGGATCGTGGATCGATGCGACCGAGATCCCCGGCGACCGGCCGAGCGTGGGATCGTTCTACAACTTGCGCGAGGACGTGCAGGCCGAAGTGCAGGAACTGATCACCGCCGCGCCCGCGGGCAGCAAGTACGGCATGCTCTACAACAGTTACATGGACGAGGCCGCGGTCGAGCGCGCCGGGATCGCGCCGCTGATGCAGGATGTCGCGGCGGTTCGCGCGATCGACGACAAGCGCGACTTTGCGCGCTTCATGGGCGGGACCTACGACAAGTTCGGGGTGACGCTGTTCGGCGGCGGTCCCTATGCCGACCCCGACGATCCGACCACCAACGTGCTGTGGTTCGGCCAGTCCGGCCTCGGGCTGCCGCAGAAGGATTACTACTTCAAGGAAGACTATGCCAAGCAGCGCGCGGCCTATCAGGACTACATAGAGCGCACGATGCGGCGGCTCGGCAACCCCGATCCCGCGAGCGCCGCGAGCCGCATCCTGGCGTTCGAGACTTACGTCGCGGTGCTGAGCTGGGACGCCGCCGATCAGCGCGACATCACCAAGGTGAACAACCCGATGTCGACCGCCGAGTTGGTCGCCTATGCCCCGGGTATCGATTGGGACGCCTATTTCGCGGGCGCCAACCTGGCGCCGCAGGAGCGGATCATCGTCAACGAGAACACCGCGATCAAGGCGCTCTCGGGCCTCTATGCCGCGACCCCGCTCGAGACGCTCAAGCTGTGGCAGGAATTCCACGTCGCCGACCAGGCTTCGCCCTACCTCGACAAGGCGATGGTCGACAGCCAGTTCGCTTTCACCAGCACGATCTCGGGCGTGAGCGAGCAGCGGCCGCGGTGGAAGCGGGCGGTCGACATGGTCGACGGATCGCTCGGCGAACTGGTGGGCGAGGACTACGTCGAGGAATTCTTCCCCGCGCTCGCCAAGCAGCGGATGGACGAGCTCGTCGCCAACCTGAAGCTGGCGATGGGCGACCGCATCCGCGAGAACAGCTGGATGAGCGAGCCGACCAAGCAGGCCGCGCTCGAGAAGCTGTCGCGGATGGACGTGATGGTCGGCTATCCCGAGGAATGGCGGGACTATTCGGGCCTCGCGATCGCGCCGGACAGCCTCTATCGCAACGCCGTCAGCGCGACGAAGTTCAACGCCGACTACGCGATGAGCGACCTCGGCAAGCCGGTCGACCGCAAGAAGTGGGGCATGAACCCGCAGACGGTGAACGCCTACAACGGCGGGCTGGAAAACAAGATCGTGTTCCCCGCGGGCATCCTCCAGCCGCCGTTCTTCGATCCGCTCGCCGATCCGGCGGTCAACTACGGTGCTATCGGGGTGGTGATCGGGCATGAGATCAGCCACGGGTTCGACGACCAGGGGCGCAAGATCGACGCCGACGGCGCGGTGCGCGACTGGTGGACCCAGGGCGACGCGGAACGCTTCGAGGCGGAGGCGAAGAAGTTCGGCGAGCAGTACGCCGCGTTCGAGGTCGTCCCCGGCAGCTTCATCAACCCGGAACTGACCATGGGCGAGAACATCGCCGACTTCGCAGGGGTGATGGTCGCGCTCGACGCCTACCACCGTTCGTTGAACGGGCAGGAAGCGCCGGTGATCGACGGGCTGACCGGCGACCAGCGCTTCTTCCTCGCCTACGCGCAGGTGTGGAAGTCCAAGGCGCGCGAGGATGCGCTGCGCAATCAGGTCACCACCGACCCGCACAGCCCGGCGCGCTATCGCACGATCGCGCCGCTGCGCAACGTCGATGCCTGGTACGACGCGTTCGACGTCGCGCCGGGCGACGAAATGTACCTCGCACCCGAAGAGCGCGTGAAGATCTGGTGACCGGCTGACGGTTCGCCTATCTGGGGGTGGCGCCTGCGGAGCGCCGCCCCTAGATTTCCCGGATGCACCGGCTGTTCGTAGCCATCCGTCCGCCGCGCGAGGTGCGCGAGACCCTGCTCGACGCGATGGGCGGGATCGAGGGCGCGCGCTGGCAGGATGACGACCAGCTCCACCTGACGCTGCGCTTCGCGGGCGAACTGGAAGGCCCGCAGGCGGAGGACCTGGCCGATGCGCTCGCGCAGGTCGCGGCGCAGGGCTTCGACCTGACGGTGCATGGGGTCGGGCATTTCGAGAAGAAGGGTGTGGCGCACACGATATGGGCGGGCGTCGCGCCAAGCGAGGGACTGACGGTGCTCCAGCGCCGGGTCGAGCGCGCCTGCCGCAGCGCCGGACTGCCCCCGGAGACGCGGCGATATGCGCCGCACGTCACCCTCGCCCGCCTCAACCGCGCCAGCGGCCCGATCGGCGGCTGGCTCGCCCAACATGCGCTGCTGGCCGGGGGCACATGGCCGGTCGAGAACTTCGCGCTCTACGAAAGCCACCTAGCCCCCACCGGCCCTGAATACGCTCGCATCGCGACATATCCGCTCGCCCGAGCGCAAGTGTGACGCCCGTCACGGCGCGACCACGCACAACCCCCTAGCCCGGCCCACGGAGCCGCGAGGCTCCATGCGACCCGAACCTAAGCCCCGGCCCGGCCCACTGCCGCAGGCCGGGGTCCTTTTTGCGCGGGTGTGATGGGGATCACGGCCATATTATTGGCCGCAAAGCATCATGATTTGGTCAATTCCGCACTCGGCAATGCTAGCGCATGCCAACCCCAAGATTAATTTGCTTTGGGAGCGACGCCATGATCATTCGGCTGTTAGTCATTTCAACTCTTGCTGCGCTGGCGACGGGCTGCGCAACTGCGAGCTTTTCACCTCCTTCCACGAACATCGTGAACGAAATGGAAGTGCGCGGTGGCAACTGGTCGTTTGCAAAGCGCTGCAAACCGCAAGAGCGTTTAAAGGATGGGACAGAGGGCCCGCGGATTCCAATTTTAAGAGATGCTTCCGGAGCCATAACGCTTACTAACAATTTCATTTACGAGTATCGTTGCGCCTCACACAGTGCGGGCAACAGCCGACAAGCGTTCGAAATTCCTGGTTTTCTCGGTGCAATAGGCTCGGCCGCTGCGCTCGCATTTGGAGCAGGTCCCGACGTGGCCATAGCGGGCGGAGCCGCAACCGCCACTGCGGACGGTGCGAAAGACTACTATGCGCCCCTCGCCAAAGCAGCCATTTACGATAGCGCGCTCGATGCCTTTCTGTGCATCAAGTCTACCGCGACAGGCACCCAGCCTTTCGTGATCGGAGGCGAGAATGTTCTGAGAAAAGTGCATGGGGAACGCGAAATTGGCGCGGGGCCTGTGCTGGCAAGTAGCGATGAGAACGACCGCTACTTCTCACCCGAGAGACGATTTTTCGAGCTGATTTCCGCGGCACTGTTCACGGTCGAACGAATATCGGCGGATCGCTTGCGTAATGCTGGCAAATATGATCCCGCTGGCATTGCCGCGCAGATCGAAAAATTGAATGAAGAATCTGACGAGGCTGAGACAGACGAAAACAAGACGGAAAATGACCAGATGGCAACGGCACTGGCTCTGGGCGCTGAAGATAAAAGCGACGGAGGGTACGCCACCAGTCAAGACATCGACGTCATTTCCACAAGTCTTGACCGTCTCGATCTACTACAACCGAAGATCGAATTGTGTGTTCTGCGCGCCAAGATCTGAGTCTGCACGTAGACTCCTCCCACCCTTGCAATCCCGCTAAATCTCCGGTTCAAGCGGCGCGTGTAAGTCATGCGTCGCATTGCCCGCGCGGTTTCTCGCGGCGGGTTCGACTAACTGGATTGGAGAGATCATGAAGGCCCATATTCTGGCCACCACCGCCGTCGCGTTCGCGCTGGCCGGCTGTTCCACCATGCAGGAGGGCGATGTGCAGTCCGCCGCCGATACGCCCGCCGCCGAGGCCGCCGCCGACATCCCCGAGGGAACGGGCTATTTCGCGCAGGAGAGCGCGCTGCCGTTCCACGCGCCCGACTTCAGCAAGATTTCCGAGGACGACTATCTGCCCGCCTTCGAGCAGGGCATGGCGATCCAGAAGGCCGAAGTGCAGGCCATCGTCGACAATCCCGCGGCGCCTACCTTCGAGAACACCATCGTCGCGCTCGAGAAGTCGGGCCAGATGCTCGGGCGCGTCGCGACCGTGTTCTTCGCGCTCACCGGCTCGAACACCACCGACCGGCTCGACCAGATCAACACCGAGATCAGCCCCAAGCTCTCGGCGCATGGCGACAGCATCACGCTGAACCCGGAACTCTTCGCGCGGGTGAAGGCGGTCTACGACAACCGCGCGGCGATGACGATGACGCCCGAAGACGCCAAGCTGCTCGAGAACACCTACGAGGGCATGGTCCACGCCGGTGCGCTGCTGACGGACGCCCAGCGCGAACGGGTCAAGGCGATCAACACCGAGCTGTCGACGGTCACCACCGAGTTCTCGCAGCAGGCGCGCAGCGCGATGAGCGACCAGACGGTGTTCTTCGACAGCCGGGCGGAGCTCGCCGGCCTGTCCGAAGCGGACATCAAGGCCGCGGCGGACCTCGCGACCGAGAAGGGCCAGCCGGGCAAGTTTGCCGTCGCGCTGCAGAACACCACGCAGCAGCCCGTGCTGCCGAGCATGGAAAACCGCGCCGCGCGCGAGAAGCTGTTCAAGGCCAGCTATCACCGTGCCGACGGCACGACCGCGATCGATACGCGCCCACTGGTGGCGAAGATCGCCGCCTTGCGCGCCGAGAAGGCCGCGCTGTTCGGCGAGCGCGACTGGGCCAGCTACACGATGTACGACCGCATGGTCGAATCCCCGCAGGCCGCGCTCGACTTCATGGGCCAGATGGTGCCCGCGCTCGCCGCGACCCAGCGCCGCGAAGCAGGCGTGCTCAATGCCAAGATCGAGGAGGAAGGCGGCGATTTCGAGGTCCAGCCGTGGGACTGGTATCGCTATGCGAACATGGTCAAGGCCGAGCGCTATCAGGTCGACGACGACGAGGTGATGCAGTACTTCCAGCTCGACAAGGTGCTGGAAGACGGCGTCTTCTACATGGCCAACAAGCTCTACGGCCTGACCTTCGAGCGCCGTACCGACCTGCCGGTCTATCACCCGGACGTGTGGGTCTACACCGTGCGCGAAGCCGACGGTTCGGACCTGGGCGTGTTCTACTTCGATCCGTTCCAGCGCCCGTCGAAGCGCGGCGGGGCGTGGATGAGCAACTTCGTCGAGCAGAGCGAACTGTTCGGTAACAAGCCCGTCATCTACAACGTGCTGAACATCCCCAAGGCGGCCGCGGGCGAGCCGCAGCTGGTCAGCTTCGACTGGGTCAACACGACCTTCCACGAATTCGGCCACGCGCTGCACGGCTTCTTCGCGGACCAGAAGTATCCGAGCATTTCGGGCACCGCCACGGCGCGCGACTTCGTCGAATATCCGAGCCAGGTCCACGAGATGTGGACGACGCATCCGGAGGTTCTGCAGAACTACGCCCGGCACCACGAGACCGGGGAGCCGATCCCGGCCGAGCTGGTCGCCAAGATCAAGGAAGCCTCGAAGTTCAACCAGGGCTACGACTTCGGCGAAGTGGTCGCTGCCGCGCTGCTCGACATGAAGTGGCACGCGCTTTCGGCCGACCAGGCCGCTGCGATCGATACGCCTGAGGAGGTTTCCACCTACCAGACGCGCGCGCTGTCCGAGCTCGGGCTCGAGGTCGGGCTCGTTCCGCCGCGCTATCGCACGAGCTACTTCAACCACATCTTCTCGTCCCCCGCAGGCTACAGCGCGGGCTATTACAGCTATCTGTGGACGCAGATGCTCGACCACGACAGCCGCAACTGGTTCATGGAGAACGGCGGCCTGACGCGGGCGAACGGCGACCACTATCGCAAGACGGTGCTGAGCCGTGGCGGCACGATGGATTACGGCGAGATGTACCGCAACTTCGCCGGACGCGAGCCGAACGTGCGCTACATGCTCGAAGCGCTCGGCCTGGTAGCCGGCGACGCGGAGGCCGACGCGACGTCGGACGGCGCGCTGCCGCCCGAGACCACGGGCGACGGGGCGCAGTGACGGCCTGACACAGCGACGATGAATTGGCGCCCGGCTTCAATCGAAGCCGGGCGCTTTTTCGTTATGGATCAGAACTTCGCGCGGGCGCCGACGTAGGCGCTGCGGCTGGCCGTACCGTAGCCGGCGGCGGTCTGGTAGTCGGCGTCGAACAGGTTCTCGACCCGCCCGAACAGCTCAAACCTCTCGCCGAACGGGAGCGACGCGCGCAGGCTCGCCAGTGCATAGCCGTCGATCGGCACGAAGTTGGCTGCGTCGTCGAACGAGTCGCTCACCATCCGCACGTCCCCGCCGAGGGTGAAGTCCGCGAGCGGGGTGCGCCAGTCGGCCGAGAGCGTCAGCGCATGGCGCGGACGGCGCGCGAGGACGTTGCCCTCGTTCGCCACGCCCGGCGTGCGGTTCTCGGTGTCGACCCAGGCATAGACCGCGCGCGTCACCCAGCGATCGGACGGGCGCGCGCCAAGCTCCAGCTCGATGCCTTCGGCGCGCACGCGGCCGACATTGGCGAAGAAGCCGAACGGCCGCGTGGCGCAGTTGGTGTCGCAATTCGCGAACTCGATCTGGTCGCGAGCGTCGCGGCGGAACACCGTCGCCGCACCGTAGAAGCGCGTGTCGGCCAGCGAGCGGTCGCCGTGGACGAGCCCGACGTCGTAGCTGGTGCTGCGTTCGGGCTGGAGCGCCTCGTTCCCGTAGTCGGAATAGAGCTGGTAGAGCGTCGGCGCCTTGAACGCCTCGCCCACGCTGGCGCGCAAGCGCAGGTCACCGCCGAGGCCATAGCTGATGTCGCCGCCGAAGCTCGTCTCGGTTCCGAAGCGCGCATGGTCGTCCACCCGCATCCCCGCGTGCGCGGCGAGGCCGCCCATCTCGATCCCGAGCTGACCGTAGGCGCCGGAAATGCGGGTCTCCTCCCGATCGTCGAACGAGGTGCTGTAGGATGTCCACTCGTTCTCCGCCCCGAAGTTGACCAGCAGCGGGCCGATCGGGCGCCATTCGCCGCGCACTTCCACGCGGTCCGAATGACCGTCGCTGACAAAGCTCGGTTCGGCACCGGGCGTCGGCCGGTTCACGCGCTCGGTGTCGGCGAACGAGTAGGCGGCGCTGACGAACAGCGGGCCGGTGTCGTAGATCGCGCCGGTCGAAGCCGAATACTGGCGGGTGTGCTGGGTTTCGTCCGTGTCGCCGAGCGAGAAATCGGGCAGGTAGCCGTCGAGATCCAGGTCGCCTTCGGCGTAGCGGCCGCGCGCGAACAACTCGACGCTGCGCGAGAGGTAGAGGCGCCCCTGCCCGTTGACCGCCCACTGTTCGAAACCGTCCGCCTCGGTACCGCTGGCGACCTGCGAAAAGCCGTCGGTGCGGTAGTAGCTGGCCGAGCCGCCGAGGAACCCCCGGTCGCCGCCGATCCCGCCCGAAACGCCGCCGGTGAGAGTATCGTAGGATCCGTATTCCGCGCTGGCTTCCAGCCCGCTTTCGGCCCGGGTGCTGGCCACGAGCATGCCGCCGACGGCGTCCGAGCCCCAGATGGTGGAGTTGGAGCCGCGCAACACCTCGATCTTCGCCAGGTTGCCGCTCAGCAGCGTGCCGAAGTCGAATCCGCCGCTCGGTGCGGAAGGATCGGATACGCGGACCCCGTCGAGGAGGACGAGCAGCTGCTCGCCTTCCGCCCCGCGTACGCGCACGCCCGTGACCGCGCCGGGGCCGCCGTTGCGGCTGAAAGCGAGACCGGGAACGCGCTCGAGCACGCGGGTGAGGTCGGCGCCCTGGACGCTCTCGATCTCCTCCTCGCCGATCACGGTGACGGGCTGGCCCGTGTCCTCCAGCTCGATCCGCGTGCCGGTGGCGGTGACGGTGATCTCGGTCTCTTCGGGCTCGAAATCGGAGAACGGGTCGGCAGAGACGGTCGGCTGGTCCTGCACATCCTGGGCCTGCAGGGGGGCCGCGAGCGCGACGAGGCTGGCGCCGATAATCAGATAGTTACGCATGTTTTCTCCTGTCATGAACGAACTGCCGCCCATGACGGAGCGAGGGCACGCGCCCCCTCCGCTTGCTTCCGGTGCACCCCGCCCGGCAGCACGAACGACCGTCGACAGGCAGGTCTCCTGGCTCCCGGATCGACACGTCCCGCGCCGCCTTCCCGGCCTACCCGAAGGATCGACCAGTGGCATGTGGAGCGGGCGCTCCCCGGTCACAGTTGCGGGGGCAGCGGGGGCTTCTAACCCCCTTCCCTCTTCGGTCCG
>CAMPGP010000037.1 GCA_946885545.1 uncultured Altererythrobacter sp. | reverse complement strand
TCGTGCCGACCTGCCAGGTGCGGCCGATCGCGTCGGTCAGGTGCCATTCGAGCTTGGGGGCGTAGAACGCGCCTTCGCCGGGCAGTTCCTCCCACCCGTAATCGGCGTTGGCCATGCCCGCTTCTTCGACCGCGTCGCGCAGTTCCTGCTCGGCCTGGTCCCAGTCGGCATCGCTGCCGAGCCGCTTCTCGGGGCGGAGCGCCAACTTGATCTCGTAGCTGAAGCCGAAGTCCGAATAGACCGCGTCCGCCAGCTTGCAGAAGGCGCGAACCTCTTCGACTACCTGCGCCTCGGTGCAGAAGATGTGCGCGTCGTCCTGCGTGAACTGGCGCACGCGCATCAGACCGTGGAGCGCGCCGTGCGGTTCGTTGCGGTGGCAGCAGCCCATCTCGCCCAGCCGGATCGGCAGGTCGCGGTAGGAGGTGATGCCCTGCTTGAACACCAGCACGTGCGCCGGGCAGTTCATCGGCTTGATTGCCATCCACTCGGCATCCGGGGCCACCGTGGGATGCGCGCCCGCGCCGCTGTCGTCCACCTCGGGCACCATGTCGGGCACGGCGAACATGTTCTCGGCATATTTGCCCCAATGGCCGGACTGCTCCCACTGGCGCACGTCCATCAGCTGCGGGGTCTTGATCTCGCGGTAGCCCGCGCCGTCCATCTTGCGGCGCATGTAGGCTTCGAGTTCGCGCCAGATGCGGTAGCCCTGCGGGTGCCAGAACACGCTGCCATGTGCTTCTTCCTGCAAGTGAAACAGGTCCATCTCACGGCCGAGCTTGCGGTGGTCGCGCTTGGCGGCTTCCTCCAGCTTGTGGAGGTGCGCGTCGAGTTGCTTCTTGTTGAGCCAGCCGGTGCCGTAGATGCGCGTCAACTGCGCGTTGTTCTGGTCGCCGCGCCAGTAGGCGCCGGCGACGCGCATCAGCTTGAACGCCTGCGGATCGAGCTTGCCGGTGCTGGCGAGGTGCGGCCCCCGGCACATGTCGAGCCAGTCCTCACCCGACCAGTAGACCGTCAGTTCCTCGTTCTCGGGCAGTTCCTTCGCCCATTCGGCCTTGAAGCTCTCGCCTTCGGAGCTCCACTTTTCGATCAGCGCCTCGCGGCTCCAGACCTCGCGGCGCAGCGGCTTGTCGGCGCGGATGATCTCGCGCATCTTTTCTTCGATCGCAGGCAGGTCGTCCATCGAGAACGGGTCGCGCGTGTCGGGCGCCTTCACGTCGTAGTAGAAGCCGTCGTCGGTCGAGGGGCCGAAGGTGATCTGCGTGCCCGGCCACAGCGCCTGGATCGCTTCGGCTAGCACGTGCGCGTAATCGTGCCGCGCCAGTTCGAGTGCATCGGCCTCGTCGCGCGCAGTGACCAGCGCGAGCTGCGCATCGCCGTCGAACGGGCGCGTGATATCGCGAAGCTCGCCGTTGACACGCGCGGCGAGCGCCGCCTTGGCGAGACCCGGCCCGATCGCCGCGGCGACATCGGCCGGAGTGGTGCCCGGCGCGACCTCGCGCACCGATCCGTCGGGCAGGCTGATCTTGAGCAGTTCCGTCATTGGTCTCGTCGTCCGTTCGTTTGGCGAGCGCCATGGCACAGGCAGGCGCACGCTTGAAGAGCGGCGTTGGTCTGGTCAGCGATTTCGGGAGGAACGCCGCACCGCCCGAAACCGGGCGGCGGCGGTTCGCGTCAGCGCGCGACCGACCGCCCCCGGACGAACCGGGTGGTGGTAGTGGTCGTGAAGCCGAACGCCTTCATACGGGAATGGATAGCCGCGTCGGCGGGCCCGATCAAGCATGGCGCGCTGACAAGCACCACCGCCATATTGTCATGGTCGCTTGACATATGCGCCGCTTGTGTCTAGGTCCCTTTACATACAAACAAGGGAGCTTGACCAATGACCCGTACCAGAGCGCTATTCTGGGGCATCGCCGTGATCGCCATCGCCCTGCTCAACATCGTCGATGTCCTGCCCGACTGGACGACGTTCGCGGCGATTCTCACGGCGCCGCTCTTCCTCGGTGCCGCCGCATGCCGCCAGCCGCGCAAGGACGTGCAATGAACGCCGCAGCTGTGCGCCCGGCCGGTCGCTCGCGCTGGTTCTGGGGCGGGCTCATGGCGGGTTCGTTCGCGGCCATCGCGGGTCTGCGGATGAGCGACGCGATCGGGGAGACGACCGGCTTCGTGCTGATGTGCGGGGCAATGGTCCTGATCGTGCCGCTGGTCCGCGCGTCGCTGGCGCGCCAGCGCGAGACGGGCCATCTCAGCCCGGCCGTGTTGCGCTATACCCGGCGCTTCATGGCCGGCACCTTCGGCTACGTCATCGGGCTCGGCCTCGCGATCACGCTCCACGAGCGCATGGACCTCGCCGGAGCGGCGGCCTTCGCTATCGCCTTGCTGCCGGTCCTGCCGATCTTCGTCATGATCTGGGCCATGGCGCGCTACCTGATCGAGGAGGATGACGAGTTCCTCCGCCACCGCGCCGCGATGGCTTCGCTGTTCGGGCTCGGCGTGGTGCTGGCGGCGGGCAGTTTCTGGGGCTTCCTCGAAACCTTCGGCGTGGTCCCGCACGTCTGGGCCTGGTGGACATTCCCGGTCTGGGCGATCGGCATGGGGCTCTCGCAATGCTGGATGGCCTGGCGCGACCGGACCGCGGGAGACGGCACGTGAAGAACCGCCTCAAGGTCCTGCGCGCCGAGCGCGACTGGAGCCAGCAGGACCTCGCACAGCGCCTCGAAGTATCGCGGCAGAGCGTCAATGCGATCGAGACGGGGCGTTACGATCCTTCGCTACCGCTGGCCTTTCGCATTGCGGAGTTGTTCGAAATGCCGATCGAAGCTATATTTGAGCGCGAGTGAGGGAAAACCATGAAGCACGTTGCAACATTGTTGATGGCCTGCCTGCTACTCGCCGGGTGTGGCGAACGCACGGAAGAGCCGTCGCGCCTCTACGAGCCTCCTGCGCTTTACTGACCCGGGTTGCCATACGTTGTGCCTGGCGGGCATGGCCCCGCGCATGAGCGACATCCGATACCACGCAATGCCCGACGGGCGCCGCATCGCCTTCCGCTCACACGAAGGCGCGGGGCCGGCGCTGGTGTTCCTGCCCGGCTACATGTCGGACATGGCGGGCAGCAAGGCGACCGCGCTGGCGGCCTGGGCGCAAGCGGAGGGACGGGCCTGCCTCCTGCTCGATTATTCGGGCTGCGGCGAAAGCAGCGGAGACTTTGCCGACGGCACCTTGTCGCGCTGGCGCGAGGAAGTGCTGTCGCTGATCGAGGCCGAGGCGAGCGGGCCGGTGGTGCTGGTCGGATCCTCGATGGGCGGCTGGCTGATGCTGCTCGCGGGCGAAGCGCTCGGCGAGCGGCTGGCGGGCGTGGTCGGGATCGCCGCCGCGCCCGATTTCTCCGACTGGGGCTTCGACACGGCGCAGAAGGCCGAACTGCGTTCCGGGCGAACCGTCTTCGAGGACAACCCCTACGGTCCCGAGCCCACCCCGACCCATGCCGCCTTCTGGCAGGATGCCGAGAGCCTGCGCCTGCTCGAGCGCGAGATCGCCATCGATTGTCCGGTGCGCCTGCTCCACGGCCAGGCGGATGCCGACGTGCCGTGGGAGATCAGCCTGCGCACCGCCGCAGCACTGCGTTCGGACGACGTACAGGTCGCACTGGTAAAGGACGGCGACCACCGGCTCTCGCGCGATCGCGACATCGAACTGCTGTTGCGCACGGTGGCCGCGCTTCCCACCTAGCCACCGGATGCCAGCCAGCATGACCATCACTCCGCTCCTCGCGATCCTGCTCCAGGTCGGGCCTGCGCCGACGACCTCGCCGGTGTCGCCGCTCCCGCCCGAGATGCTCGAACAGCGCGAGCGTTCGGGCCGCGACGCCTATGTCGAAGTCGGGCCGGAGACGAGCCGCCTCGCGCAATGCCTCGCGCGCACCCGCACCGATCCGGGCGGAGCCATCGAGGAGGCCGAAGCCTGGCTCGAGCAAGCATCGGGCGGCGAGCGCGGCGACGCCGGGCAATGCCTGGGCGTGGCGCAGACACAGGTCGGCCAGCGCGCGGATGCGGCCGACACCTTCCTTGCCGCACGCGATGCGACCGGACAGGACGACCAGCGCGCGCGGGCGCTGCGCGGTGGGCTCGCGGGTGGCGCCCTGCTGGCCGAAGGCGATGCCGCGGGCGCGATCGCCCTCCTCGACCAAGCGCAGGCGGATGCCGACGCGGCCGGCGAGGCTTCGATCCGCGGACAGATCGCGATCGACCGTGCGATCGCGCTGGTCGCACTGGATCGCACCGGAGAAGCCGCAAGCGCTCTCGACACCGCGCGCACCGCCGTGCCCGACAACGCGCAGGCCTGGCTGCTTTCGGCCACGCTGTCGCGCCGCGACGGCGATCTCGCCACGGCGCAGACGCGGATCGAACGCGCGGCCATGCTCGCCCCGCTCGACCCCGCCATCGGCCTCGAGGCGGGCCTCATCGCCGCGCTAAGCGGGCGCGACGAGGCGGCGCGGCGCAGCTGGCAATCCGTGATCGAGGCCGTTCCCGGCAGCGCCGAAGCAGCGACCGCGCAGGGTTATCTCGACCAACTGGGAAGCGTATGACCGATTTTTCCGTTCTCGATCTCGTTCCGGTCCGCGAAGGCGGCACGCTGGAGCAGGCATACGCCGCCACCGCGCGGCTCGCGCAGGTCGCCGAGGCGACCGGTTGCAAGCGGTTCTGGATCGCCGAGCACCACGCGATGGAAGGGATCGGCGGTGCCGCTGCTTCCGTGGTGATCGGCCACGTCGGCGCGGCGACGTCGACCATCCGCATCGGCGCGGGCGGGATCATGCTTCCCAATCACAACCCGTTCGTGATCGCCGAGCAGTTCGGCACGCTCGCCGCGCTGTTTCCCGGCCGGGTCGATCTCGGTCTGGGCCGTGCGCCGGGCGCGGGACCAGAGCTCCAGCGCGCGCTGCGAAAGGACCTGCATCGCGCCGCCGAGCTGTTCCCACACGACGTGGCCGAGCTGCGCGCCATGCTCGCCGGCGATCCGGAGCTGCCCGTCCGTCCGACACCGGGCTTCGGCGCGGACGTGGAAATGTGGATGCTGGGATCGAGTCTGTTCGGCGCGCAGCTCGCCGCGCGGCTCGGCCTGCCCTACGCCTTCGCGAGCCACTTCGCGCCGACGCATCTCGATGCCGCTCTCGAACTGTACCGGCACGACTTCCAGCCTTCCGACGCGCTGGGCCGGCCGTACGTCATGGCGGCGATGACGGTATTCGTCGCCGAGAGCGAGGACGAGGCGCGCCTCATCGCATCCTCGCAGGAGCAGAGCTTCGTCCGCCTGCGCACCGGCAGTCCCGGAAAGCTGCCGCCGCCGGTGCCGGGCTATCGCGATACTCTTCCGCCGCAGGCGCGAGCGATCCTCGACCACATCGGCGAAGCTTCGGCGATCGGCACGCCCGGACAGGTGCGCGAGAAGATCGATGCCTTTGTCGCGCGGACCGGCGCAGACGAGATCATGCTCTCGGGCGCGACCTTCGATCCCGCCGCCCGCGAGCGTTCGCTGGAGCTGCTTGCGGAGGCGATGCGCTGACTTTCGCCGCACCTCGCGCGGTGGCGCGCGCCGTACCGTAAATTGGCCGCGAAGCCTGCTTGCGGCGCGAACGACTTGAGCGTAGGCGCGCAATATTATTGCCGCGTCTCGCGGCGCAGAATGGCCGGGCCGAGCCGCCCGACGGAGCGATTTCGATGGGTTCCAAAGCAGCCGCGTCTTCGACCAGGTCCCGCCGCCCGGCGGCCGAAAATCCCTCTCTCGTCAAGGCGCTGGCCGCGCGAATGAGCGAGTCGCTGCTTCCCGGCGACACGCCGTTCGCGGCCGACAAGGTGCGCGAAGCGGCACAGTTCGTCTACGAGGCGGCCGCCAATCGCGAGCCGGGCGGCGCGGCGATCGCGCTCGCTTCCGCCACCGACGAGCGGCGCTTCATGCGCATCGTGCTGGTCAACGACGACATGCCGTTCCTGGTCGATTCGATCGCCGCGACGATCGCCGCCCAGGGCCTCGCGATCGACCGGCTGGTCCACCCGGTGGTCCATGTCCGGCGCGACGAGAGCGGGGATCTCATCGACGTCACCGCGACCAGGGGCGACGACACCCGCCGCGAATCGATCGTTTATGTCGAGACCGTTCGCATCGACGCGCGCCAGCGGCGCGAACTCGAGCGTGCCCTGCGCGTCACTCTGGCGGACGTCCACGCGGCAGTCGCCGACTGGCCGAAAATGCGCGACGCGATGCGCGAGGATGCCGCGCGGATCCAGGACGATGAGGGCGCCGAACTGCTGCGCTGGCTCGAAGGGGGCATGCTGACCCAGCTCGGCCACGTCACCCGCCACCGCGACGGCAGCCATTCGGACCTCCTCGGCGTGTGCCGCAAGAGCGCGCGTCAGATCCTCGCCGATCCTTCGTATGAACGGGCCTTCGAATGGTTCGGCGCGGCCGACGAGGGGCGCGAACTGCTCATCATCAAGGCGAACCGCACGTCCAACGTGCACCGACGCGTTCCGCTCGACCTGTTCATCGTGCCCATTCGCGAAAGCGGCAAGGTCGCCGCGCTGTCGATCCACGCGGGCGTGTGGACGAGCGCCGCGCTCGCCGCCGCGCCGACCCAGGTGCCGCGTCTGCAGGCGCGCGTCGCGAGGTTGATGGACAAGTTCGGCTTCGATACCTCGGGCCACGCGGGCAAGGCGCTGGTGCATGCGCTGACCGCCCTTCCGCACGATTTGGTGATCGGCTTCTCGGACACCGACATCGAGCGCGTCGCGACGGCGATGATGAGCCTGGTGGACCGCCCGCGCCCACGGCTAGCGGTCGTCGAGGCGCCGCTCGCCCGGCACCTGTTCGCCTTCGTGTGGATGCCGCGCGACATGCTGTCGACCCAGGTCCGCCACCGGATCGAGGCGCTGCTCGAGGAAGGCGCCGGCGCGACCATGCTCGACTGGAGCCTGCAGGTCGAAGGCGGCAACCTCGCCATGCTGCGCTTCGTGCTCGACTTGCGCGGCGGCAAGGTCGCGACCCCGGAGGCGGAACTCGAGGCGCAGTTGCAGAAGATGCTGCGCGGCTGGGCGGAAGCGGTCGAGGGCGAACTCGGCGAATACATGGAACCCGGCCGCGCCGCGGCCATCGCGACCCGCTTCGCCCAGGCGTTCCCCGTCGCCTACCGGACCGACTACGGCCCCGCCGAGGCCGCGCTCGACATCGCGCGCATGCGGCACCTCTCGGTGATCGAGTCGGACGCGCCCGGCACCGCGACGCTGCAGCGCGATGCGCGGCTTTACGCCTTCGAAGGCGACACCCACGCGCAGCTTCGACTCAAGATCTACGAACACCAGGGTGCACTTCCGCTGTCCGACGCGGTGCCCGCACTCGAGAACTTCGGTTTCCGCGTGCTCGCCGAAATTCCGACGCCGCTCGACGAGGGGCGCCTCGGCACGATCCACGACTTCACCCTGTCGCTGGCCGAGGGCGAGACCGTCGCTCCGCTGCTCGAGCGTGCCGGTGCGATCGAGGAAGCCATCGCCGCTGTGCTCAACGGCTGGGCGGAGGACGATCCGTTCAACCGCCTCGTGATCGGCGCCGGGCTTAGCGCGGGCGAAGCCAACTGGCTGCGCGCGTTCTACCGTTACCTGCGTCAGGCCGGTGTCAGCTTCACTATCTACACCGTGGTCGATGCGCTCGATCGCGCACCCGCCGTGACGCGCGCGATCGTGCGGCTCTTCGCCTCGCAGCACGACCCGGCCTTTTCCGGCGACCGCAAGGCGGCCGCGAAGGAGTGCGAGGACGCGATCAAGCACGGCCTCGCCAAAGTGGTCGCCATCAACGACGACCGCCTGCTGCGGCTCTATCATCAGCTCGTCCGCGCGATCCTGCGGACCAATTCCTTCGCCCCCGCCGGGCAGGAAGCGCTGGCGTTCAAGATCGATTCCTCGCTCGTGCCGGGCTTGCCCAAGCCCGTTCCCTGGCGCGAGGTGTTCGTCTATTCGCGCCGCGTCGAAGGCATTCACCTGCGCGCCGGCCCCGTCGCGCGCGGCGGCCTGCGCTGGTCCGACCGGCGCGACGACTTCCGCACCGAAATCCTCGGCCTGATGAAGGCGCAGCGCGTGAAGAACGCGGTGATCGTGCCGACCGGCGCCAAGGGCGGGTTCTACCCCAAGCTCCTGCCCGCGCCGGACAAGGACCGGGCTGGCTGGGCCGCCGAAGGGCAGGCAAGCTACGAGGTCTTCATCCGAACGCTGTTGTCGATCACCGACGACATCGAGGGCGACAAGGTGATCCATCCCGAACAGGTGGTGATCCACGACGGCGAGGATCCGTACTTCGTGGTTGCGGCCGACAAGGGCACCGCGCGCTTTTCCGACATCGCCAACGCGATCGCGCAGGAGCGCGGGTTCTGGCTCGACGACGCCTTCGCCAGTGGCGGCTCGAACGGTTACGACCACAAGGCGATGGGCATCACGGCGAAGGGCGCCTGGGTCTCGGTCCAGCGGCACTTCCTCGAAATGGGCATCGACGTACAGAGCGAACCGGTGCGCGTCGCCGGCTGCGGCGACATGTCGGGCGACGTGTTCGGCAACGGCATGCTGCTGTCGAAGGCGATCAAGCTGGTCGCGGCCTTCGACCACCGGCACATCTTCCTCGATCCCGATCCCGATCCGGCGACAAGCTGGAAGGAACGTCAGCGGCTGTTCGACCTGCCGACGTCGAGCTGGGAAGACTACGACAAGGATCTGATCTCCCGGGGCGGCGGGGTCTTCTCGCGCACGATGAAGCGCATTCCGCTCTCGGCCGCGGTGCGCAAGATGCTCGAGATCGACGCCAAGGAGATCGAGCCCGAAGCGCTGATCTCCGCGATCCTCAAGGCCGAGGTCGACCTGATCTGGTTCGGCGGCATCGGCACGTACGTGAAGAGCAGCCTCGAGAACAACGTCCAGGTCGGCGACCCGGCGAACGACGGGCTGCGCGTCGATGCCGCAGATCTGCGCGCCAAGGTGATCGGCGAAGGCGCCAACCTGGGCACGACGCAGGCGGGCCGGATCGAGTTCGCGCTGGGTGGCGGACGCATCAACACCGACTTCATCGACAATGCCGCGGGCGTGAACTGCTCGGACAACGAAGTGAACATCAAGATCGCGCTGGCCGCGGCGGTGCGCGCGGGCAAGCTGTCGACGAAGAAGCGCAACGCCCTGCTCGAATCGATGACCGACGAAGTCGCGCACCTCGTGCTGGAGAGCAACCGGCTGCAGGCCCTGGCGCTGTCGATCGCCGAAGCCGGCGGCGCTCCCGCCGTCGCCGCGCAATTGCAGCTGATCGAGGGGCTCGAGAGCAAAGGTGCGCTGGACCGACAGACAGAGGGCCTCGGGCCGGACGAAAGCCTGTCGCGGCGTGCCGCCGAAGATATCGGCCTGACGCGACCTGAGCTCGCCGTGCTCCTGTCTTCCACCAAGCTGCTCCTGCAGGATTCGATCGAGCAGACGACGCTGCCCGACGATCCGAGCCTCGCCGATCTGTTGCTGGAATACTTCCCTTCAGCGATGCGCAAGACTTACCGCGCGCAGATCGAAGGCCATCAACTGCGGCGCGAAATCATCGCCACCTCGCTCGCCAACCTGTTCGTCAACCGGATGGGGCTCGTCCATCCGTTCGAGCTGTCGGAAGAGGAAGGGGTCGGGCTTGCCGACGTCACCGCCTCCTTCGTCGCCGCGGCCAGGCTCTTCGACATGGGCGCTCTGTGGGCGGAGCTGGAATCCGCCGCCATGCCCGAGGACGCGCGGCTCTACCTGTTCCGCCACGCGGCGGGCGCCCTTCGCAGCCAGATGGCCGACCTCATCCGCGTCGGCGCCAGCACCACGCCGCCGAGCGAGTTGATCGAAAGCCTGCAGAACCGGGTCATGCAGCTGTCCACCGGCACCGACGAACTGTTGACCGAGGCATCGCGCAGGCAGTCGAACAAGCTCAAGGCCGAATTCGTAGAGATGGGAGCGCCCGAAGCCCTCGCTGCGCGCGTGACGCATCTCTACGATCTGGATGGCGCGATCGGCCTCGCCGCACTGTCGCGCAGCGGCGAGATCGATGCGCGCGCGCTGACCGCGGCGTTTACCGATCTCGGCGCACGAATCGGGCTCGACTGGGCGCAGAGCACTTCGGCCATGATGAACCCGTCGGATGTGTGGGAACGGCTGCTGGTCGCGGGCCTTTCGCGCGATTTCCAGCAGATGCGGCTCGACTTCCTGCGGCGGCTTTCGCGGCGCAAGGGGGCCAAGGACGATCCGCTCGCCGCGGTCGCCCATTGGGCGGAGGAACACGCGGCGGCGATCCGCCAGTTCCGCACGATGATCGGGCGCGCGCAGGCGCAGGGCGAAGTCGCCCCGGCGATGCTCGCGCAGATCGCCAGCCAGGCGCGCAACCTGCTCGGCCGTTAGCCTGCCAAACTTCCGCCGGGCTTGACCCGACGCGCATTTTGCCCAACCCCGCGCGGCATGGAACGCGCGGATATCGTCATCGTCGGTACGGGTCACGGCGGAGCCCAAGCCGCCATCGCCCTGCGTCAGCACGGGTTCACCGGCTCGATCGCGATGCTTGGGCGCGATAACGAGCCGCCCTACGAACGCCCGCCCCTGTCGAAGGAATACCTCGCCGGCGACAAGCCGTTCGAGCGCATCTACATCCGTCCGCCGCAATTCTGGGCCGACAAGGACATCGTGCTTCATCTGAGGACTTCGGTGGTCGAGGTCGATCCGATGGCGCACGAGATCGTGCTCTCCGACGAATCGCGCATGGGCTACGGCAAGCTCGTCTGGGCCGGTGGCGGCGACCCGCGCCGCCTGTCGTGCGCCGGAGCCGACCTCGCCGGCGTCCATTCGGTGCGCAACAAGGGCGACGTGGATCGCATGATCGCCGAGCTCGAGGCGGGTGCGAAGCACGCGGTCGTGGTCGGCGGAGGCTACATCGGGCTCGAGGCGGCGGCCGTGTTGCGCAAGCTCGGCTGCGAGGTGACCGTGATCGAGGCGCTGCCGCGCGTCCTTGCGCGGGTAGCGGGCGAAGAGCTATCGCGGTTCTACGAAGAAGAGCATCGCCGGCAAGGCGTCAACGTGCTGCTCGACGCGACCGTCGACCGGATCGAGGGGGATGGCCAGAAGGTCACGGGGGTCGGGCTGGAGGACGGTTCGGTCGTGGCGGCCGACCTCGTAGTGGTCGGTATCGGCATCGTGCCTTCGGTCGGGCCGCTGATCGCCGCAGGGGCTGCGGGCGCCAACGGGGTCGACGTCGACGAATTCTGCCGCACTTCGCTCGACGACATCTACGCGATCGGAGACTGTGCCGCCCACGCCAACCCCTATGCCGATGGCGCGGTGATCCGGCTCGAATCGGTGCAGAACGCCAACGACATGGCGAACACCGCAGCGAAGTCGATCTGCGGCGATCCCCAGCCTTACAAGGCGGTGCCGTGGTTTTGGTCGAACCAGTTCGACTTGCGGCTGCAGACCGTCGGTCTCTCGCTCGATCACGACAAGACCGTGCTTCGCGGCGATCCGGCAGGGCGCAAGTTCTCGGTCGTCTACCTCAAAGAAGGGCGGGTGATCGCACTCGACTGCGTCAATTCGACAAGGGACTATGCGCAGGGCCGCAAGCTGGTCGAAGCGGGGGTGAAGCCCGACCGCGAAGCGCTGGCCGATACCGAGATCTCGCTCAAGGCGCTGGTGTAAGTTCCGCCAGAGCCCAGTCGGCCGCTTCCGCAACCACAGGGTCCGGGTCGCCGCGCAACGTCTCCACCGACCCGATCAACGCCGCGTTGCCGCTGTTGCCCGCTGCGATCAGGCAGTTTCGCACGAACCGGTCGCGCCCGATGCGTTTGATCGGCGATCCCGAGAACAGCTGGCGGAATCCCGCGTCGTCGAGCGCGAGCAGTTCTGCGAGCCGCGGCGCGACCAGTTCTGCGCGCGGCAGAAACGCCGCATTGCGCGCCGCCGCCTCGGCGAACTTGTTCCACGGGCACACCGCGAGGCAATCGTCGCAGCCGTAGATGCGGTTGCCCATCGGCTTGCGGAATTCGTGCGGGATCGGGCCCTTGTGCTCGATCGTGAGATAGGAAATGCAGCGCCGCGCATCGAGCCGGTAGGGTTCGGGGAAAGCCTCGGTCGGACAGGCAACCTGGCATGCGCGGCACGATCCGCAGTTGTCGGCGTGCGGTTCGTCGGCTGCGAGGTCGAGCGTGGTGTAGATCGCGGCGAGGAACAGCCACGATCCATGCT
>CAMPGP010000036.1 GCA_946885545.1 uncultured Altererythrobacter sp. | reverse complement strand
CGCGACGAAGGTCGCCACGTCGAACGCGCGCACGCGGATCAGGCGTGCGTCGTCGCGCGTGGTGGCGAAGGTCAGGCTGCGGTTGCCCTTGTCGTGGAAGGCGTCTTCCGGCACGAGGCCCGCGCGCGCCATCACGGGCAGCGCCTCGTCGAGGATGCGCCCTTTCGGGATGGCGAAGGTCAGCGGTGCGGCCATTGCGCGGCGGCACTTAGGTTGCGAGGCGGAAAAGGGCAATGGCGATGGCGGAGAGCCCGCAAGCGATCATGAACACGCGCTCGGTCCCGGAAGGGATCGAATGGCAGGCGCAGCATGCCGAGAACGCCGGTGCCCCCGGCACCGCGCGCGTGATCCGCGGGCTGCTTGCAGTGCTCGATACCGATACCGCGGTCGGCCGCCGGATGGCGAACTGGCACGGGCTGGTCATCGAGGATGCGATGCCGCTGCGCATCGCGGGCGGGCTGCATTACCTGTTGCTCAGCGGCACTGACCGGCGGCTCGAACCGGTCTATGCGGGCATCACGACCGACCAGGGCAAGGTGGACGACCTCGTCGTCGGCCTGGTCGAAACTTTCGATCATGTCCTCCTCCCCTGGCTCGACCATCCGCCGCAGACCAACGAGGCGGCGCGCTCGGCGAGCCTGATGGCGGGGCTGCTGTGGCTTTCGGGCAAGCTCGGCGCGCGTTTCGAGATGAACGAGATCGGCGCCAGCGCGGGCATCAACACGATGATGGAGCGGTTCCGCTTCGATCTCGGCGGCCGGGGCGTGGGCCCCGCCAGTTCGCCGATGCGCCTCGCCCCCGAATGGCGCGGGCCTCCGCCACCGGAGAACGCGGTGACGATCGAGGGCATTCGCGGCTGCGACCTCAAGCCGATGGACCTGCGCGATCCCGACACCGTCCTGCGGCTCAAGAGCTACGTCTGGCCCGAGGCGCGCGAGCGCATGGGCCGGATCGACTGCGCCGCCCGCCTCGCCGACGAGCGCGCGCCCGAGCTCGACCGCATGGGCGCGGCCGACTGGGTGGCGGAGGTGCTGTCCGAACCGCAAGTCGAAGGCGTCACGCGCGTGCTGTTCCACTCGATCGTGTGGCAATACATCCCCGAACTCTCGCGCGAGCGCATCGTCGCGGCGATGGAAGCGGCGGGGCGGGCGGCAACGTCCGACAAGCCGCTCGCCTGGATCATGCTGGAAACCAACCGCGAGACGTTCGCCCACGAGCTGCGCGTGCGCCACTGGCCCGGCCCCGACGAGTGGACCCTGCTCGCCGTCGCCCACCCGCACGGCGTCTGGGTCGAGTGGCTCGGCTGATCAGCCCCCGGTGCGGTCGAGAAACGCGTCCATCGCCGCGTTGACTTTGTCCGGCGCCTCCCACGGCACGAAATGCCCGCAACCCGGCACTTCGGCGATCGTCAGGTCCTCGATCAGCGCGTCCATGCCTTCGAGGTTTTCGGGCGGGAGCGCGAGGTCGTCGAGCGCCCAGATCACCAGTGTCGGGATCGTCAGTTTGGGCAGCGGCGGCGGGGCCCAGCCTTCCGGCTCGCCGTAGGGCGCATCGAGCGGCGGCACGTCGATCGGGCTCGCGCGATACCAGTTGAGCATTCCGAAGGCGGCATCGCGGTCCTGCCAGTCCTGCAGCAGCGCCGCGCGCTCCTCGGGCTCCATCGCGTCGGGCCGGTCCCACTTGATCTCCTGCATAAGGATGCCGGCCAGCCCGTGCTCGCGCACCAGCGCGTCGTTGGCGGGATCGCGGAAACCGCGCATGTACTGGCTCGACTTGCGCTGATGCTCGTTGGTGTAGAGCAGCTTCTGGAAGATGCCCGGATGCGGCGCGTTGGCGATCACCGCGCGGGTCACGCGGCCGTTCGCCTGCCCCCATTGCGCCGTGCCCCAGGCGATCGCGCCGCCCCAGTCGTGGCCGACGACGGTGAACGTCTCGACGCCCAGCGCATCGGCGAGCTGGAACACGTCGCCGATCAGCTTGTCGGGCGTATAGGCCTCGACCTCCTGCGGCTTCGACGATCCGCGATAGCCGCGCTGATCGGGCGCGATGCAGCGATAGCGGTCCGAAAAATGCGCGATCTGGTGGCGCCAGGTCCGATGGCTCTCGGGAAAGCCGTGGAGGAAGATCAGCGCGGGCGCGTCTTTCGGCCCGGTGTCCACCACGTCGAGCTCGATCCCGCTGGCGAGCGTCACGCGCGTCTGTTCCATGCTCATCCCTCCGCTTCCATCTTCTCGATATACCCCGCCGCGACCATGCCCGCGACCTGGTCGAACACCTGATCGGGCGTCTGGCGCATCTTGCCCATCGCCTCCTCCATCCCGCGCGCGATCACGATCTCGCGCTGGTTGAGTGCGATGGCATCGACCATTTCGCGGGCCGCCTCGTCCGCCGGGATACCGTTGTCGATCGCCTTGTCGCTCTTGCCCCGTGCCGATCCGTCGGCGGTCAGCGCGTTGCGGCTGACGTCGGTCGCGACCGAGCCGGGGCACACGACATGCACCTCGACGCCTTGCTGCGACAGCTCCGCCCGCAGCGCGTCGGCATAGCCGACCAGCCCGAACTTGGCCGCGCAATAGGCGGTGCGCATCGGCACCCCGACCTTGCCCGCGATTGAGGAAATGAACACCAGCCGCCCGCTGCCGCGCTCGGCCATGTGCCCGACCAGCCCCTGCGCGAAGGCGATCTGCTGGGTGAGGTCGACCGCAATGATGTCGCGATAGACCTGCATGGCGGTCTTGGTCGCCCTGCTGCGCTGCGAGACTCCGGCATTGGCCACCGCGATATCGACGCCGCCCTGCCAGGCGATCGCCTTCGCGGTGGCGTCGGCCAGCGCCGCGTCGTCGCGCACATCGAACGGCAGGGTCAGCGTCTCGCTATCGAGCCCATCGGCCACCGCCGCGAGCCGCGCCTCGTCGCGACCCGACAGCACCAGTCTCGCTCCGCGCCCGGCGACCTCGCGCGCCAGCGCCGCGCCGATTCCGCTCGATGCGCCCGTGATCCAGGCGACCTGTCCCTCGAAACTCATGGGTAGCTCACCGTCTTGGGTTTCTCCGGGATGGGGATGAATTCCTCGTCGTCGCCCGGCACCGTGGGGAACCGGCCGTTCCTCCAGTCGTGCTTCGCCTGGTTGATCCGCTCGCGGTCGGAGCTGACGAAATTCCACCACACGTGGCGCTTCGTCTTGAATGCCTCGCCGCCGAGCAGCATCACCCGCCCGCCGCGCGCGCTTGCCAGCACCATCGCCGCGCCGGGCTTGAGCACGGTCAGCTCGTAGAGCCCGAGCGGCTGGCCATCCACGCTTGCCTCGCCGCCCACCAGCATCACCGCGCGCTCGTCCGCCTCGGCCTCGATCGGCATCGCGCCCGAGGCGGCGAGCACGATCTCGGCGTAGATCGTGCCCGCATGCGTGGTCGTCGGCGCGCGCTGGCCCCACAGCTCGCCCATGATCACGATCGCCTTGGCGCACTGGTCCTCGATCACCGGTAGATCGACTTGCGCCTCGAACGCCGGGTCGATCTCCTCCTGACCATCGGGCAGCGCGAGCCAGGTCTGCATCCCGTAAAGCCGCGCGCCCTTCGCGCGCTCGTCCTGCGGGCTGCGCTCCGAATGCACGATCCCGCGCCCCGCGGTCATCAGGTTGACCTGCCCGGGCCGGATCGTGGCGAAGCTGCCGATGCTGTCGCGGTGATCGATCGCGCCCTCGAACAGCCAGGTCACCGTGGCGAGGTCGATATGCGGGTGCGGCCGCACGTCCATCCCCGCGCCGATGTCGAGCTGCGCGGGGCCGAACTGGTCGACGAAGATGAACGGCCCGACCATCGTCCGCTCGCGCGAGGGGATCGCGCGCCGGACCTCGAACTGGCCGAGATCGTGCGCAACGGGGGTGATGGTTTGCTCGATCATTGCGAAAATTGTCTTCCTGCTGCGGGGCTTCTAGGGTCCCAGCATGACAACCTCGCTGATCGTCGTCGACGATTTTCTCACCTCTCCCGATAGCATGCGCTCCGATGCGCTTGGCCTCGACTATCCCAATCTGGAGGGGCCGTTTCCCGGTCGCAATAGCGCGCAACGGCTCGAATTGCCGGATTTGACGAGAACGGTTTCAGGTCTGACAGGCGAACGTTTGCGTCCGCTCGATCCGCCGATGAGCCACATGAAATGCCGCATCACGCTGGCGAGCGATCCCGAGGAAGCGCAAGTGCACATCGATCCGGGCTATTGGTCGGGAATTCTCTACCTCAGTCGGCCGCAAGACTGCAGAGGTGGAACCCGGTTCTTCCGCCATCGAGCAACCGGTACCGAGCGTGCGCCGCTCACTCTCGACGAATGCCACCGCATGGGCTTCAATGACGCCCGGGAAATGCAAAAGGGCATTGTCGAGGACGACGGTAGGGATCCCTCGAAGTGGGAGCAGGTCATGGAGGTGCCGATGCGCTTCAACCGGTTGGTGCTGCTGCGACCGTGGCTTTGGCATACCGCAGGACCAGGGTTCGGACGTGATATCGTCGACGGACGCTTGATCTACGTGATGTTCTTTCTGCCAGACCGCTAGTCCGCCTGGCCCGGCGCGAAAGCGCGGATGGCGAGCGCGTGGACCCGGTCGCCGGGAATGTCGCCGAGCGCGGCGTTGACCATGCGTTGGCGTTCGAGGCGGCTCTTGCCAGCGAACGCAGCGCTTTCGATCACGATCGTGAAGTGCGATTCGCCGCTGCCGTCGTCGCCCGCGTGGCCGCGATGCTTTGTGCTGTCGTTTATGATCTGGAGTCGCGTCGGGGCGAGGGCGGCGGTCAGGAGCGATTCGATCTCGGTTTGCAGCGGGCTGGTCATCGCGCCGGTTTGGGGGTTCCAAATCGGCTTGTCCATGCCCACTGTAGTACGCGTGAAGCAGACCAGGTTCCACGGACGTTACGAGGGCGGCGAGCGCACGTGCGAGGTGCCGGGATGCTGTGAGGCGGGCGAATTCCGCGCGCCGGGTTCGCGTGGCAGTTCGTTCGACGGGCCGGGCGACTGGCGCTGGTTCTGCCTCGACCACGTGCGCGATTTCAATTCGGGATACGACTGGTTCGAAGGCATGAGCGCGGAGGAAATTCTTTCGGCCCAATCGCCAGCGGCCGGATGGCGCACCGAAACCCGCGCCTTTCGGCCCACCGCCGGGATCGACGGCATGCCGCGTTGGGCGGATTTCGACGATCCGCTCGACGCGATCGCCGCTCGGGCGGATGGCATCCGCAGCCGCGTGGAGCGCGAGGCGAAGATGGCGATGGACGGCCGCTTCAGCCGCGAGGAGGCACAGGCGCTCGAAACGATGGGCCTCGGAATCGAAACGGATCTACGGATACTGCGTCGGCGCTATTCCGAACTCGTCCGCCGCTATCATCCGGATCGCAACGGCGGGGACCGCAAGTATGAAGGACGGCTAACCCGGGTAGTCGAAGCCTACCAGCTTCTGCGCAAGAGCGCCGCGATCGGCTAGCCCGCTAGCGCGAAGCCCCGTCCACTTGCGCGATCTCGAGCGCGTCGAGATCGCATTCGGGCACGCACCGCAGGTTGATCGCGACCATCTCGCTTCCGTCCGGACCGGTGCCGGTTGCGAACGGCGAGCACCCGCAGCCGGTGCAGAAGTGATGATGAATCACGTGCTTGTTGAACTGATAATCGCCCAGCTTGCCCGCCGGCGCCTCGATGCTCGCATCGGAGGCGGGGACGAAATGCAGTACGCTGCCCTTGCGGCGACACATCGAACAGTTGCAGGTCATGGCCTTGGCGGGCAGTTCGCTCGAAACCGTCGCGCCGATCGCGCCGCAATGGCAGCTCGAGGTGTAGCTCAAGACTGCTTCTCCTTCGCCTGCGCCTCGGCGATCAGCTTGCCGTCGATCGCCTTGCCTTCCTGGTACGCCTCGCGTGCCTGGCAGCGCCCGGCATAGGCCTTGAAGCTGTCGCGCTCGGGGATCGAGCCGAACTGCAGGCCCCAGTCGACCGCGCTGCCGACATAGACGTCGGCCATCGTGAAGCGCTCGCCGCACACGTAGTCGTGCGCCGAAAGCCAGCCGTCGAGCGCATCGATCGTGCGGTCGAAGCTGCCGAAGCCGGCCATCATCTCCTGCTCGGGCTTGGTGGCCCACCCGAGCGCCTTCGCCGTCACCGCCTGTTCGAGCGGGGCGGCGGCGAAGAACAGCCAGCGGAAATAGTCGGCCTTCTCGTGCGCGCCGGGCAGCAGCTCGGGGGCGCTCATCTCGGCGAGGTAGTGGCAGATCGCCGCAGCCTCGGTCACCACGTGGTCGTGCCCGCCATGATGGTGCACCAGCGTCGGCACCTTGCCCATCGGGTTCGCCTTCAGGAACGCGGCGGGCTTGTCCTGCCAGTCGACCAGCACCTGCTCGTAATCGGCCTTAGCCTCGTGCAGCGCCCAGCGGGCGATCTGCCCGCGGCTCATCGGGTTGGTGTAGAAGGTGTATTCGGCCATGACGAATCGCTCCTGATCGACCAGAACATTGAGTGAACAAATCCTACATGTCAATCGCTCTCCGGCGCAGCGACGTCTCTGATCTAGTCAATCTCGGTCCGGCGCGCCGTAGGGGAAATAGGCGCGATAGGGCCGCGCGTCCTCGACGCATCGCGAGACCTCGGGGAGCGCTAAAAGCTCGGCGCGCAACGCGGCGAGACGCGGGCAGTCGCCCGGAACGCGCTCCACCCAGTCGGCATAGAACAGCGCGGGCGCGGCGGCGCAGGTGACCAGCGACACGTGCGGCGGCAGGTCGTTTTCGCCGAGCCAGCGTTCGAGCCAGGCATAGGCGCGCCGAAGACCCGCCTTCCCGGCGGCGATCTCGGGCGCGAACGGCTCGTCGCGCAGGCCGCCCGCACCGGGATCGTCCCGGTCGACGAAATGGGCCGCGATGACGCGCTGCATGTTGCCCATCACGTAGTTGTCGAACACCCGGTCGATCATCCGCGCGACCACGGCCTGGGCCGGGTCGGCCGGAATGAGTGGCGCGGGGCCAGGGTGGTGGACCGCCAGATGCTCGACGATACTGGTCGCTTCGACCACCACCGCGTCCCCGTCGACCAGCACCGGGAACTGCCCTGAAGGATGCGCCTTGCCGGTGAAGCTTTCGAACTTCGGCACCGAAGTGTCGATCTCGCGGAACGCGAACGGGATGCCGTTGGCGTAGAGCGGGATCAGCGCCTTCCAGGTGTAGGACGAGAACGGGTGGCCATGCAGTTCCAGCATCACCAGCTCCCTTCCGCCATCCGCGCCTGCCGCGCGATCTCGCGCTCGCTGGTGACCGGGATCGGCGCTTCGTCGGGGTAGGGCGGCAGCGTGCCGCCGGGCCGGTAGGTGGCGATCATGGTGCCCTTCGCCGTGACCGAATACTCGATCATCTCGAGCCGATCCACCGGCGTCGCGTCACCGAACAGCCGCTTGCCCGTGCCGAGCGTCACCGGATAGATCATCAGCGTCAGCGTATCGATCAATCCGGCGGCGAGGAGGCTGGGGTATATCGTGCTCGAACCCTGGATCACCAGATCGGGCCCGTCGCTGGCCTTGAGCTTCGAGACGTCCTCGATGCTGCCGAGGCGATGGCTGTTCTGCCATTCGAGCGGCCGGTCGCCGCGGGTGAGGACGAACTTCGACCCGCGGTCGAACGCCTCGCCCATTGGCTTGTTCTCGCCCTCGGCATAGGGCCAGTAGGCGGCAAAGATGTCGTAGGTGCGGCGCCCGAGCAGCAGGTCGTATTCGCCCGAAAACAGCGATCCGAGCGTTTCGTTCACCCCTTCGTCCCACAGCTTAAACACCCAGCCGCCTTCGTCGAAGCCGCCGGTCGGGTCCTCGGTCGGGCCGCCGGGTGCCTGCATCACCCCGTCGAGCGAGACGAAGGCCCCGGCCTTGATCTTGCGCGCCACCGGCTCAGTCCCCGCGCCGCGCGGCATCGATCGCGGCGACGTCGATCTTGCCCATCGTCATCATCGCGTCGAACGCGCGCCGCGCCTCGTCGCCGCCCGCGGCCATCGCCTCGGTCAGCGTGCGCGGGGTGATCTGCCAGTTGACGCCCCAGCGATCCTTGCACCAGCCGCACTGGCTCTCCGCGCCGCCATTGCCGACGATCGCGTTCCACAGCCGGTCGGTCTCCTCCTGATCCTCGGTCGCGATCTGGAAGCTGAAGGCTTCGCTCTGCGGGAACGCCGGGCCGCCGTTGAGGCCGATGCAGGGCACGCCGCAGACGGTGAAATCGACCGTCAGCACGTCGCCGGCCTTGCCGTCGGGATAGTCGCCCGGCGCCTTGTGGACCGCGGTCACCGCGCTGTCGGGGAAGGTCTCGGCGTAGAAACGCGCGGCTTCCTCGGCACCGTTATCGTACCACAGGCAGATGGTGTTCTTGTTCATGGGTTTCTCTCCTCAAGCCTTGCGCGGGCCGACCAGCCCGAACTGCGCTCCCGCCGGATCGGCGCAGTGGACCGCGAACTCGCCGCCGGGGATCTGCATGATCTCGCCGAGCAGCTTGCCGCCGTTCGCGGTCACCGCACCCGCCGCGCGGTCGATCTCGTCGGCGCCGAAGTAGAAGGTCCAGCCCGATTGCGGCACGTCGGGCATCTTGGGCATGATCGCGCCGATCATTCCGTCGCCGCGATGGATGAACAGGTAATCTCCGAGCTCTCCCATCGGCATCTTGTCGCGCTGCTCCCAGCCGAACAGCTCGCCATAGAGCGCCACCGCGGCGTCGGGATCGGTCGTCTGCAGCTCATTCCAGCGGACGTGCTGCGGCTTTTCGTAATCGAACACGTCGCTCTTCGCGTCGGGATCGCCCGGCGGCGGGGTGGGGGTCATTAGATAGAAGAGCGCGCCCTGGGGATCGCCGACCATCGCCATCCGGCCAACGCCCGGCATGTCGAACGCAGGCATGTGCAGTTCGCCGCCCGCCTCGACGATCCGCGCCACCGCGGCGTCGACGTCTGGCACATGGATATAGCCGAGCCAACCGGGTGGATTTGCAGTCATCTCGCCCGACAGGGTGAACAGGCCGCCCTGTTCCTTGCCGTCGGAGCGGCGGATCATGCGGTATTCGCCGCCATTCGGCAGGCTCTCGCCCGCCGCGTCGATCTCCCAGCCTACGACCTCGCGGTAGAAGACCTGCGCGCCCGCGGGGTCCGGGGTCATCAATTCGTACCAGATGAAGGCGCCTCTATCCTCGGCCATGGCTCAGGCCTCCTGCCACACCAGCGGCTCGAAGCCGCCGTAGATCATGCGCTTGCCGTCGAACGGCATGTCGCTGCCGTCCTCCGCGCCGAAGTCCTTCATGCGCGGGTCGGCCATCATCTTGTCGTGGCTGGCGTCGGCGGTTTCCTTGTCGTCCCAGGTCACCCACGAGAAGACGACCTTCTCGCCCTCCTCGCATTTCACTGCGCGGCGGAAATCGGTGGTCTTGCCGTCGGGCACATCGACCTCCCAGCATTCGACCTGGGATCGGGCGCCGTAGTCCTTGGCGATCGCCCAGAACTTCTCGGCGACTTCGCGGTAAGCCTCCTTCTTGTCGGCAGGCACCGCGAGCACGAAACCGTTCACGTACATGGCATTTCTCCTTGTTCTGGCGGGGGGAAGCGCGCGTCAGGCGTCGACGATCGGTCGGAACCCGCCCCAGAACATGCGCTTGCCGTCGAACGGCATTTCCTGCCCCTGCATCGAGGTGTCGGCCATCAGCGCTTCCCAGCCCTTGTCGCGGGTCGGCTTGTCGGGCCATTCGACGTAGGAGAAGATGATCCCCTCGCCGTCCTCGGCCTTCACCGCGCGCTTGTAATCGGTCACCTTGCCGTCGGGCACGTCGTCGCCCCAGGCCTCGACCACGCGCACCGCGCCCAGATCGACGAACTTGCCGGCCATCTTCTGCGCCATCTCGCGATAGGCTTCCTTCTTGTCGGTCGGCACGGGCAGCAGGTAGCCGTCGGTATAGCCGGTCGTGCCGCTGCCACGCTCGTCCACGATCGCTTCGAACCCGCCGTAGATCATGCGCTTGCCGTCGAACGGCATGTCGGCGCCCATCGCCTCCATCCGCTTGTCGTTCCGGATCTTCTCGTTGGCCGCTTCGCGCGTCGCCTTGTCGGGATACTCGAACCACGAGAACACCACGGTCTCGTCGTCCTTGGCCTGCACCGCGCCGTAGAAGTCGGTGACCTTGCCATGGGGCACGTCGTCTCCCCAGGTCTCGACCATGCGCGACACACCGAATTCGCGGAACAGCGGTGCGGCGTCGGCGGCGTGCTTGCGATACTTCTCTTCGTTCGCGGTCGGGACCGCGGCCACAAATCCTTCCAGATAGGTCATCGTCTCTCTCCTTGGGGTCTTGTTCTAGTCTTCGGTCCAGCCCGGCGGCGGATCGCCGGTGAAGCCCGCCAGTTGCGCCTCGAGCGCTCGCTTGTACGCAGGGCGGGCCTCGCCGCGCTTCCGGTAGGCTACGAGGTTCGGGTAGGCTTCGATCAGGTCGCCGATTTCGCCGCCGATCATCTGCAGCACCGCGATCATCACCAGGTCGCCCGCGCTGAATTCGCCTTCGAGCCAGTCGTCCTCGCCGAGCCGCCTGGACAGTTCGCCCAGCCGCTCGTCGATCCGCTCGCGAATGCCGGGCTTGCGCTGGGCAGACCACGTCTTGTCCGCCTCGAACAGTTCGGCCATCGCCCAGTCGCTCAGATGCGGTTCTATCGTGTTGAGCGCGGCGAAGACCCATTCGGCGGCCCGCGCGCGGGCGTTCGGGCCCTCGGGCAGCAGCCCCGGCGCGCTGTCCGCGATGTGGAGCACGATCGCGCCGGATTCGAACAGGGTCAGTTCGCCGTCCTCGTAGGTCGGTACCTGACCGAACGGCTGGCGTGCGCGGTGCGGGGCCATTTTCTGCGTGCCCTGCGGCAGGTACTCGACGCGGTAGTCGAGCCCCACTTCCTCGAGCGCCCAGCGCACCCGCAGGTCGCGCACCAGCCCTTTCGCGAAATCGGGCACCCAGTCGTAGGCGGTAATGGTGATCGGCGCTTGGGCTACTTCGGCCATCGTCGATCTCCTCAGGCGACCGGCTGCTCGGCCGGAGTTTCACCTTCGGGCACGGCGCTCATGTCCATGTAGGCGTTCTCCCAGATGTGCCCGTCCGGGTCCTCGAAGCTGCGGCCGTACATGAACCCCATGTCCTGCGTCGGCGTCGGGTCGGCCTTGCCCCCGGCGGCCACGGCCTTGCCGACGATCTCCTCGACCGCCTCCTTGCTGTCCTGGCTCAGGCACAGCAGCACCTGGGCGGTGTTCGCCGCATCGGGGATCGCCTTGCTGGTGAAGGTCTTCCAGAAATCGTGCGTCAGCAGCATGACGACGATCTCGTCCGACCACGCCATCGCCGCGGCCTGCTCGTTGGTGAACATCGGATTGTTGGTGAAGCCGACAGCCTCGTAGAACGCCATCGAGCGGGCCAGGTCGGTCACGGGCAGGTTGATGAAAATGGTCTTGGTCACGGGGCGGTCTCCTCTCTTGCCGCGAATCGGAACTTGCATTCTCTGACGGATTGCGTTACAAAAAGCAACTATGAAGTTACCTAAAGAAACTGAAGTCGAGCAATCTCCTCACGGAAGATGGTATGGCGACGCCTGCGGGACGGCCTTCGCGATGGAGCTCGTCGGCGAGCGCTGGTCGCTCCTGATCGTCAGGGAACTAATGCTCGGCGCGCGACGGTTTTCTGACATCCGCGCCAGTCTGCCCGGAATCAGCGCCAAGGTGCTGACCGAGCGGCTCGGCTCCCTCGAAGAGGCGGGCGTGCTGGTGAAGCGCCAGCTTCCGCCGCCGGGCAAGGCGCAGGTCTACGAGCTGACCGCATGGGGCTACGCCGCCGAACCGCTGCTGCAGGAGGCGGGGCGCTGGGCCGCGCAATCGAGCGCGCACGATCCCACGCTCCCGCTCTCGCCGGTCTCGCTGATGCTTTCGATGCGCACGATGCTCGACAAGGCGCAGGTAGGCGAACTGGCTGGGCGCAGGGTCGGCTTCGCGATCGGGGAGGAAACGTTCGTCGCCGAGCCGGGCGAGGGCGAGTTGCGGATCCGGCGCGGCGATCCTGCCGATGCCGACGCCGTGTTCCGCGCGCCCGTCGCGGCGATCGTCGCGGGCGGCCTCTATGCGGGCATTCCGTGGGACGAGCTCGAACGAGAGGCGGGCCTGATCATCGACGGCGATCGCGACCTTGCGCTCGAATACGCCAGGCTCTTCTCCCTCCCGCCGAAGCTCGCCTAGTCGCGGGTCGACCTTACTGCCGGAACGCCCAGCGCAGCGTCTTACCCATGCCCCATGTCGCCGCGCGCGCGGGCAGGGCGCCGATCCCGGGGCGCTCCAGCCCCAGCAT
>CAMPGP010000035.1 GCA_946885545.1 uncultured Altererythrobacter sp. | reverse complement strand
GATGGTCGGGATCACCAGCCACGGCGGGGTGACCGCGCTGGTCGTCGGCGGCCTGTTCCGCCCCTCCTACGCCGAGCGCGACCTCGCCCCCGAAAACCTCAGCCGCGCGCTGGCCGATTCCGTCACCGTGACCGAGCCGCTGATGCCGTGGACCGTCTCCGCGCTGTTCATGGCCTCGACCCTGGGCGTCGCCACCCTCGCCTACGCTCCCTGGGCGGTATTCTGCTGGCTCGGCCCGGTCTTCGGCCTGCTGATGGCCGCACGCCACCGCTTCACGGGCAAGGGGCTGAAGCCAGCCGTGGTCACTCCGGCCTGACCGGCCAGCAAAGGTACCAGCTCTGGACCATCCATCCGGCGATGGCGCCTGCGAGCAGGAAGGCCACGGCGAAGAGTTGCGTCCCGACATCGAGGTTGCGCGTGGCGCCGGGCGTGAAAGTGAGAACGAGGGCCAGCAGGATCACGCCGGTTGCGGCCCCGTTGGTCGCGCCGTGCCACTTGCCGGGCGGCGCCAATCGAGCGAGCGCTACACCGATGGCCGTGCCGATCGGGCCGACGACGAGGAAGGCCAGCAGAATGGAGATGAACCCGCCCCAAAGCCCGCCGAAGATGAGTACCGACATCGCAATCACGATCGAGCTGCCGCTCCACAGCGACGCGACGAAGAACAGCGCGAGGAGCATCAGGAAGACGAACGCCGAGCCGACCAGGCTACCGGCATAGAAGGTTGCCGCGCCTGGCCGATCCACGATCACATCCGCCTCGTCAAATCTCATTGCGCCATCTCTGCCTGTTCGCGTCCCACTGCCTCCAACGCCCGCTCGCTGACCGGCGTCAGCCCGGTGCGACCGGGAAGGTTCTCCGGTGTCCGGATATCCCATGCCAGCCCGAGCTTCTCGAGTAGCAGCACAAACTCCCAGCCAAGGTCGATCTGGCCCTTGTAGAGCCCGTGGCGCGCCGAGGCGGGGAAGGCATGGTGGTTCGAATGCCAGCTTTCGCCCATCGTCGGGATCGCGAGCCAGCCAATGTTGTAGCCCTGCACCGCCGCGTCATCGACCACCCAGTCCTGTGGCCCATGGCGGTGCGCATGGTGTGCGATATACCAGTGCATCGTGAAGCACGTCGCCACCCGCACGATCACGCCCCACACCACCCACGGCCAGCCCCCGAGCCAGTAAAGCACGAGCGCCACGGGTATCTGGTGCAGCATCCAGGTCCGCTGGAGGAACAGGTAGAACCGGTCGTCGCTGTTGCCCGATCCTGGATCGAAGCCCGGCGGCCGGTCGAACACCAGCCGGAAATTGAGGTAGTAGAACCCGTCGGCCAGCGCCGATCTCCCGTGGCGCAGGAACCAGTGGCAGTCGGCCTGCCGCTGAGCCCAGTCGCGGATGTCGTGCAGGCCCACGGTCCAGATCGGCCCGCCCATGCCGACGAGAACCCCGATATAGATCATCGTGCGTTCGAGCCATTTCGGGCAATCGAAGCTGCGGTGGATCAGGCGGCGGTGGAAGCCGACCGAATGGCCGACGCACAGCGTGAAACCCGACAGCAGGAGAAATACCGCCAAGGCGCTCCAGGTGAAGAACAGCGGCCCGAGGACGAGCGCTCCCGCGAGGAAGGCCATGTTCCAGATCGAGCGCCCCGGATCCCAGACAAGATGACCTGCCGACGCGTCGGCTGTGTCGAGGCCGGACAGCGAGTTGACCTTGAAAGCTCCGGCATCCGCCTCTCCCCCGACTGCGCTCACCCCTCATCCTCCGTCGGCTGCATCTTGCGTTCGGCGGCGAGTGCGCGTGCTTCGGGGCAGAAGGGGATCAGGAAGGAGTAGAGGTTGTTGGCGAGATTGTCGGCGGCGATCGAATAGATCACCTCCTGCCCGCGCTTCTGCCGGTGGAGCAGCCCCGCATCGTGCAGCACCGCGATGTGCTTGGAGATCGAAGGCATCGCCATGTCGAACTTCGAAGCGATCTCGCCCACCGTCATCGGGCCGCCCGCGAGGTGGTTGAGAATTCGCCGCCGCGGGGTCGATGCAAGAGCCTTGAACGCCTTCTCCATAGCTACTTTCCTAATTAGGAAACTACGAAAGCACAAGTGCTGTCGCGGCTGTTGCGCTGGTGGGCGGAATGCGACACTCGTTGCAAAACGCAATTCACCGGGAGGGCCACCATGAAGACCGCGATCACCGAAATGTTCGGCATCGAGCATCCGATCATCCAGGGGGGGATGCACTACGTCGGGTTCGCCGAGATGGCGGCGGCGGTGTCGAATGCGGGCGGGCTGGGGATCATCACCGGGCTGACGCAGAAGACCCCGGCCGACCTCGCCAACGAGATCGCGCGCTGCCGCGAGATGACCGACAAGCCGTTCGGGGTAAACCTGACCTTCCTGCCGGTGGTCAATTCGCCCGACTATCCGGGCTACGTGCGCGCGATCATCGAAGGCGGCGTGAAAGTCGTCGAGACCGCGGGCAACAACCCGCAGGCGGTGCTGCCCTACCTCAAGGACGCGGGGATCAAGGTGATCCACAAGTGCACCAGCGTGCGCCACGCGCTCAAGGCGCAGTCGATCGGGTGCGACGCGGTCTCGGTCGACGGGTTCGAGTGCGGCGGCCATCCGGGCGAGGACGACGTGCCCAACTTCATCCTCCTGCCGCGCGCGGCCGACGAGCTGGAGATCCCGTTTGTCTCCTCGGGCGGCATGGCCGACGGGCGCAGCCTCGTCGCCAGCCTCGCGTTCGGCGCGGCGGGCATGAACATGGGCACGCGCTTCATCGCGACGAAGGAGGCGCCGGTGCACGACAACGTCAAGCAGGCGATCCTCCATGCGAGCGAGCTCGATACGCGGCTGGTGATGCGCCCGCTGCGCAACACCGAGCGCGTGCTCAACAACGCCGCGGTCGAGAAGCTGCTGGAGAAGGAACGCGCGCTCGGCGCCGACCTCAAGTTCGAAGACATCATCGAGGAAGTCGCGGGCGTCTATCCCTCGATCATGCGCGAGGGCGAAATGGATCGCGGCGCGTGGAGCTGCGGCATGGTCGCCGGGCTCGTCTACGACATCCCGACCTGCCAGGAGCTGATCGACCGGATCATGCGCGAAGCGGGCGAGATCATCGACCGGCTGGACGCGCTGCGCAGCGGCTGAGCCGCTACCACGCGAACCCCGCTTCGACCGCGCGCTTCTCCGCAGGCGTCGAGGTTCGCCCGAGCACGGCGTTGCGGTGCGGGAAGCGACCGAAGCGCGCGATCATGCGGTAATGGCTGCGGGCGAAGGCACGGTTGCCCGGTTGATCCGCGAAGAAGGCGAGCGAGGCGCGCTGGTCGGCGATGTCCTCGCTGTGCATCAGCGGCATGGCGACGAAGGCCCACTCGCGCCCCGGCAGCCGTGCATCCCAGCCGCGCGCGATCATCCCCTTCGCGATGGCGCGCGCGAGCGGATCGCTGGTGAAGGCGCGCGGATCGTCGCGGAACAGGTTGCGCGGCACCTGGTCGAACAGCAGCACCGCCGCCTGCGCGGTCGGCGGATCGCGCAAGAACTCTGCTGCAGGGCGATGGCGCAGCGCCTGCCATTCGCGCGCGAACCGGCGGCGCAGCAGCGCGTCGACGCTCGCGCCCCCGCCGTACCAGTCGGACGGTCCGAGCCGATGGAACCAGACGTGCAGCAATTCCGCCGCCCAGCGGCGCGGGGCGGCTGTCATGCGGCTTCTAGTTCTCGATTTTCTTGTAAGGCACGAAATCGCCGAGGAAGATGTTCCCGGTATAGAACCCGCCCGACCTGTCGAACGTCGTCACGATGTCGGTCCGGCAAAGACTGTTGCTTGTCTTGCGAATCTTGAGCGCATCGCCATCGTCGAGGGCATCGGGATCGCGCGGCACGTTGACGTAGATCGTGCTACCGCGATCGATTACGATTGCGGTCTCGTCTATGATGCGCATGTGCGTATTGGGAAAGGTCTGTACGCACGATTGCGGTTCGCCGGCGACACGATCTTCAAGGATTTTGGCGAGCTTTGCTTGCCCTTTGCTCGCCGTGTCGGCCGAAGCGACTGGCATTGCCAGCATCGCGGATGCCGCAAGTGCGGCGACAACAGTCATCCTCTTCATCTCAGCCTCCTTGCCCGGCGTCGTCGCCGGTCTTGGTGTAGGGCACGAAATCGTCGAGCACGATCACCGGCCCCGGCATGCCGCTGCTCCGGTCGCGCAGTTCGACCTGATCGAGGCGGCACAGTTGCGAACCGAACTGGCGGAATACGGGCAGGTCGCTGCGGCTCAGCGCCTGAGCGCCGCGCGGACGGTTGACCCAGATCGTCTTCCCGTCGCGATAGACGAAGGCGGTGTCGGGGATCAGCTCCATGCGATCGGACTGGTCGCTGCGCAGGCACTTCACCGGTTCGCCCGCCACGCGGCCTTCGAGGATCCGGGCGAGTTCCTTCTCGCCAGCACTCGGTTCGTCGGCGAGCGCGGCGACGGGCGTGCAACATGCAATGATTGCGGCGACGCCCGCGAGTCGAATGGATTCGTTGCGTATCATGGCGCCTTTCCTAGCATATTCCGCTGAATGGAGCATGAGCGCCGCGCGCATCACGCCGTCCCGCCCACCGTCAGGCGATCGACCAGCAAGGTCGGCTGGCCCACGCCCGCGGGGACCGACTGGCCGCCCTTGCCGCACACGCCGACGCCCTCGTCCAGCGCGAGATCGTTGCCGATGCCCGAGACCCGCGTGAGCACGCTCGGCCCGTCGCCGATCAGCGTCGCGCCCTTGATCGGCGCGCCGAGCTTGCCGTCCTCGACCAGATAGGCCTCGGTGCACGAGAACACGAACTTGCCCGAGACGATATCGACCTGCCCGCCGCCGAAGCTCTTGGCATAGATACCCTTCTTCATCCGCCCGAGCAGCTCTGCCGGATCGTCGTTGCCGCCGCGCATGAAGGTGTTGGTCATGCGCGGCATCGGCGCGTGCTGGTAATCCTGCCGCCGCCCGTTGCCGGTCGCCTCGACCCCCATCAGCCGCGCGTTCATGCGGTCCTGCATATAGCCCTTGAGGATCCCGTCCTCGATCAGCACGGTCTCGCGGGTGGGCGTGCCCTCGTCGTCGATCGAGAGCGACCCGCGGCGATCCTGGATCGAGCCGTCGTCGACCACGGTCACGCCCGGCGCGGCGACACGCTCGCCGATCCGCCCGGAGAAGGCGCTCGTGCCCTTGCGGTTGAAATCGCCTTCGAGCCCGTGGCCGACCGCTTCGTGCAGCAGCACGCCGGGCCAGCCGGGGCCGAGCAGCACCGGCATCTCGCCCGCGGGCGCGTCGACGCTGTCGAGATTGACCATCGCCTGGCGCACCGCCTCGTCGACCGCACGGTTCCATCCCGCCGGGTCGAGCAATGCATCGTAGAGATAGCGCCCGCCCATGCCGAAGCTGCCGCGCTCGCGCCGTCCGTTGGCTTCGGCGACGATCCCGACGTTCAGCCGCACCAGCGGGCGCACGTCGGTCGCGACGAAGCCGTCGGGGCGCACGATCTCGACCACGCTCCAGCTCGCCAGCAGGCTTGCGGTGACTTGCGCCACGCGCGGGTCGCGCGCGCGGGCCGCGGCATCGATCGCCTCCAGCAGCGCGACCTTGTCGGCGAAGGGCACCGCGTCGAGCGGATTGTCGGCGGTGTAGAGATGGCGGTTGCTGCCCTGCGGCGGCGCGGCGCGCGGTTCGGCTGCCGGATCGAGCAGCTGCAGCGTTTCGCCCGCGCGGCGGATCGCCGCCTCGTCGATCGCGTTGGCGTGCGCGAAGCCGGTCGTCTCGCCCGAGACGCCGCGCAGGCCGAAGCCCGAATCGCGCGCGTAGTCTGCGGTCTTCAACCTGCCGTCGTCGAACGCCAGCGCCTCGCGCGCGGTATATTGCAGGTAGAGCTCACCGTCGTCGCACCGGTCGAGCAGCTGCGCGGTCAGAGCTGCGGCGCGTTCGGGATCGAGTTTGCCTTCGCCGTAGAGGAAGGCGCGCGGGTCGGTCGGGGGAGCGATCATGGCATCCGATATAGGCATGCCGCGAAAAATGTCAGCGGTGGCCCGGATCGGCGCCGGCAGAGATATCTTCCAGCGCGGCCTGGTTGGCGCCGTCCGCCGGGCTGCCGCGCAGCACGAAGCGTCGGTCGCAATAGCCGCAATCGACATAGCCGTGCTCGTCGATCTCGAGCCAGACGCGCGGGTGCCCGAGCGCCGAGGGCTGGTAGCGGTCGCCGGCGCGGATCGCATCGGCGCCGTCGCACTTGACGCGAGGCTGGTCGACGAGGGTCGTTTCGGGCGGCGGAATGCTCATGCCGCCGCCGATACTGCGATGCGCGCCCGCGCGCAACTGGGCCTTTACGGATCGGTCCGCGAAGCCCACTTGGGCCGCCATGACGAACTCCGCCGAACCCGCAATCGCGATCCGCGACCTGACCAAGCGCTACAAGGGCGTGAAGGGCGAGCCGGGCAAGCTCGCGCTCGACGGGGTCAGCTTCGACGTGCCGCAAGGGCAGATCTTCGGGCTGCTGGGGCCCAACGGCGCGGGCAAGTCCACCCTCATCAACATCCTTGCCGGGCTCGTCACCAAGACCGCGGGCAGCGCGGAAATCTGGGGCTTCGACATCGACCGCAGCCCGCGCAATGCCAAGCGTATGATCGGCATCGTGCCGCAGGAAATCGTGTTCGATCCGTTCTTCACCCCGTTCGAGGTGCTCGAGAACCAGGGCGGGTTCTACGGCATCGGCAAGGCCGACCGGCGCAGCGAGGAACTGCTCGGCGCGGTCCACCTGGCGGACAAGCGCGACGCCTATGCGCGCACGCTGTCGGGCGGGATGAAGCGGCGGCTGCTGATTGCCAAGGCGATGGTCCACTCGCCGCCGATCCTCGTGCTCGACGAGCCGACCGCCGGGGTCGACGTCGAGCTGCGGCGGCAGCTGTGGGAACTCGTGACCGAGCTCAATTCGCAAGGCGTCACCGTGGTCCTCACCACGCACTACCTCGAGGAAGCCGAACAGCTGTGCGACCGGATCGCGATCATCAACCACGGCAAGCTGATCGCGAACAAGCCGACCCGCGAACTGGTTGGCATGGCGCGCGAGAAGATCGTGCGGGTCACCGTCGACAAGGATCTCGCGGGGCCGCCGATGGAGGAAAGCTTCGTCAAGGCCGAGGTCGTCGATCCGCGCACCCTCGAGATCACTTACGACCGCGACAAGGCGAGTGCCGGGCAGGTGCTCGCGCAAGTCCAGTCGCACGGTTACGCGATCGAGGACGTGACCACGCGCGAGCCGGATCTGGAAGACGTGTTCGTATCGCTGACCAGCGCCAGCGCGGGCTGAGCCGCGATCAGGGGGCCGAGGCGCTGCGGAGGCGGGTGGCGGCCTTGAGCGCCTGCGCCTTCGCTTCGGGCTCGCAATCGGCATCGGCAAGCGCTTCGATCTCGGACGCCGCGCGACGCAGCAGCCGCTGGGCGATCGCTTTCTCGTGTTCGGCCGCGTCGCGTTCCTCGCGCAGCCTTGCGACTTCCGAATCCGGATCGTTCATTCGGTCTAGACCCCCCAAGCGTGCATCAGGCGCCCGAATCGCCATTCGCTAGCGCCGATAGCGCCAGAAGAAATACCACATGGCCTCGTTGTCCGCGACCCATTCGTGGCCCCGCCCTTCGACCACTCGCCCGATCACGCGCGCATCGTCGCGGCAGTGCGCGTAGCGGCGCTCCGCGATCGTAATTGAAACCGCGATCGTCTCGGGCTCGACCTGGCAGTCGCCAAGCTCGGCCCAACGGGCGAGCGCGGCGTCCATCGGATATTGCCAGTACCCTGCACCGCCGCCCTCGACCGGATTGACCGTGTCGGTCGCGCCCGCGAAAGCATAGACCGGCATGGCCTCTTCGGGTGTGCAGGTTGCCGGATCGGGGCGACGCGGGTCCGCGGCGAGCGGATTGCCCGCCCGCAGGCCGACCACCGGCGCGATCGCCGCGAACCGGTCCGAAGCGACGCAGCCGAGCCACGAGGTCATCCGTCCGCCGCCCGAAAGCCCGGTCGCATAGACCCGCTCGCGGTCGATGCAGCCCTGCTCGGCGAGCCAGTCGATCGTTGCGGCGAAGAAGGCGACGTCGTCGGCATCGTCCGCGGTCGGGATCTCGCCGGTGATCGTCGGCACGCCGGGGATGTTCCACACGAAGCCGCGCTCGACCGGAATTCCCGCATCGGGCGCGGCGAGCAGGAAGCCGTGATGGTCGGAGGTCGCGGCGAGGCCCGAGCTTTCGAGCATCGCCGCACCTGTCCCGCCGCTGCCGTGGAGCAGGAACACCAGCGGCAGGTCGCGGACGCGCTCGACCCCGACGGGCACGTGGATTTCCATAGACCGGCCGGTGTCGCCGACCGCGATGCGCTGCGTCGTACCCGGCGCGCCGAGCAGGCACTCGGCCGCGAGCGCAGGCTGGGACAGCCCCGCGAGGCCCACCAGCGAAAGAGCGAAGGCGAGGAAACGGCGCAGCACGTTCGTCACCGCCGGGCCAGGCGGGCGGCGACGCCGAAGTGGTCCGACGGATATTCGCCGCCGACCGGCTCGTCCCCGATCACTTCCGCGCCCAGCACCGCGAAGTGCTCGCGCTCGGCAAAGATATGGTCGATCACCCTCGGCTGATGGCCGCGCGCGGTGTTGAGCGTGGTCGTCGCGGCGCCCGCAGGCAGCGCGCTCTCGAAGCGCGGCGGCCCCATGGTGGCGAGCCCCGCGTCGTCGAGCGGCGCGTTGAAGTCGCCCATGACCACCAGCGGCGTGCCATCCTGCGGCAACCACGAGAGCAGGTCGGCGACCTGCTGCGCGCGCACCGGCCCCTGTTCCGGCTTCCACGCCAGATGCGTGCCGACCACGTCGACCGGCCCCGCTTCGGTCCGCACGCGCACGCGGATCGCGGTTCGATAGTCGTCGAGCGGCGCGAGATTGCGGCGCGCCACCTCGATCACCGGCAGGCGCGTGAGTATCGCGTTGCCGTAGCGCTTGGGCGAACCCTCGGGCTCGACCGCGACGAAGTGCACTTCGGGATAGCCGAGCTCGGCGGCCAGCGTATCTGCCTGGTTGGGCAAGTCCCGCGCCGCGTCCTCCAGCACCTCCTGCAGCGCGACGACGTCGGCGTTCGCCGCGCGCAGCGAGGCGGTGAGCAGCTCGAGCCGCCGGGGCCATTGCCCGCCCGCATCGTGCCAGATGTTGAACGTGGCGACCGAAAGTCCGCTTCCGGCACCGCCCGCGAGCCCGCGCACGCACCCCGCGAGCGGCAGCGCCGCGATCCCGGCGAGCAATGCGCGCCGTCCAACCTCAGCTTCGAATATCCGCATCATTTCCTCGCTAGCCCGACCACAAGTCCCACTGTTGCGCACTGCGGCTGTGTGCAACAGAGGGAGAATGAATGAATACGATATCTTGGTAATCGGTTCGGGCGCGGCGGGGCTCACCGCCGCGCTGGCCCTGGCGGAAACCCGGCAGGTGACCGTGCTCGCCAAGGGCTCGCTCACCGGCGGCAGCACGGCGTGGGCGCAGGGCGGCATCGCCGCGGTGCTCGACGCGGGCGACACCTTCGAGAACCACGTTCGCGACACCATGGTCGCGGGCGCGGGCCTCAACCGGCGCGAGACGGTGGAATTCGTGATCGAGCGCGCCCCGCACGCGATCGATCGCCTGGTCGAACTGGGCGTGCCGTTCAACCGCGAGAGCGGCGACCTCCACCTCACCCGCGAAGGCGGCCATTCGCACCGCCGCATCGTCCATGTCGATGACGCGACCGGCTGGGCGGTGCAGGAGGCGCTCCTGCGCGCGGCCGAGGCGCACCCCAACGTCACGCTGCTTCCGGGACAGGCCTGCATCGATCTCATCACCGGGCGCAACCAGCGCGAGTTCTCCGGCTCGGGCCGCGTGTGGGGCGCCTATGCCCTCGACGAGAAAAGCGGCAAGGTCGTCGCCCACGTCGCGCGGGCCACCGTGCTCGCGACCGGCGGCGCGGGCCGCGTGTACCAGTTCTCGACCGCGCCGCGCGGCGCCACGGGTGACGGGATCGCGATGGCCTGGCGGGCCGGTGCGCGCGTGTCCAACATGGAAATGATGCAGTTCCACCCGACCTGCCTGTTCAATCTCGAAGTGAAGAACTTTCTCGTCACCGAAGCGGTGCGCGGTGAGGGCGGGCACCTGCTGCACCCCGAAACGGGGCACCGCTACATGGCCGACTACGATCCAGAGCGCATGGAGCTCGCCCCGCGCGACATCGTGGCGCGGGCGAACGACGACCAGATCAAGCGCTACGGGCTCGACTACGTCCATCTCGACATCAGCCACCAGCCGCCCGAATTCGTGCGCGAACACTTCCCGACGATCCACGAGAAGCTGCTCGGCCTCGGCATCGACATGACCACCCAGCCGATTCCCGTCGTGCCCGCGCAGCACTACACCTGCGGCGGGGTGCCGGTCGGGCTCGACGCGCGGACGGACCTGCCCGGGCTGTGGGCGGCGGGCGAATGCACCGAGAGCGGGCTCCACGGCGCCAACCGCCTCGCCTCGAACTCGCTGCTCGAATGCTTCGTGTTCGGCGAGGCCGCGGCGCAGGACGTGCTCAAGTGCTGGGACGATCTCGATCCCGTTCCGCCGATCCGCGAGTGGGACGAAAGCCGGGTGACCGATTCGGACGAGGAAGTCGTCATCAAGCAGAACTGGACCGAGATCCGGCGGATGATGTGGAACTACGTCGGCATCGTGCGCACGACCAAGCGCCTCGAACGCGCCGCGCACCGCATCGATCTGCTCGGCCGCGAGATCGAGGACTATTACGGCAGCTTCCGCGTCACCACCGACCTGATCGAGCTGCGCAACCTGCACCAGTGCGCCGACCTGATCGTGCGGAGCGCGCTCAAGCGCCACGAGAGCCGCGGGCTGCACTTCACGCTCGACTATCCCGACACGTTGCCCGAGCCGCGCGACACCGTCCTGGTGCCTTGAAGTTGCCTGCAGCGGGCCAGGTCTCCGCGCTCCGAAACCCGGCGCTTCCGCCACCAACGCGCCTTTTGTCGACCAAGCGCCCACCCGGCTCGACCAGCGCCGGGAAGCTCCGAGCACGCAAGCCGGGCCGGCGATGGAGTCGGTTGCCCGCTCGCGTGACAATGTTCCGCACGTGTTTTGCATCCCCACCACGCCTCGCAAGATTAGAATGCACGCTGGGCAGATAGTTGCAAAAACAGCCCAATCGAGGTCACACCCGGCCCCAAATTGACAATTATCTTTCGAATCCTATCGTGACGGGCAGGGCCGAGCTCTCCGCAGGTGTTCGTCCCCGATCGACCGACGATCGCGATCCAGCCCGGATCGTGCCGTGTCGCCGGAAGCGTCACGAACCTGCGGCCGATCATCTTTTGCCGATTGAAAGGATGATCCGATGATCAAGTTCAACGCACTCGCCCTCCCCGCCGCGCTGGCCTGCGCCGCGCTGGCCACGCCCGCCCTGTCCGAACAGGACGACATCGTCGTCTCGAGCGATCCCGCGATCGCCGAACTTTCGCGCGATCTCGACCGCGAACTCGACTTCGCGGCGGAGATGGGACGGGTCAGGCATGGCGACGGCTTCGCGATGATTCGCTTCGAACGGGGCGACGACGGGCGGCCCACGAACGTCAAGTTCTACCGTCACTCGGGCAGCAGCAACGTCGACCGGCTCGCCCGCACCGCCGTCCGCCGCCTCGGCCGGGGCGATGGACTGCCCGTCATCGGCTCCGGGGGGCAGACATACCAGGCCAATATCGTCCTCGCGACGAGCGAGCACTCGCTGCGTGAACTTTCGGCCGATCTCGCGAGCGCCGAAAAGCAGCGCCGCGCATCGTCCGCCGCCGAACGCAACGTGCTCGCGCTCGCAGCCGGAGCGCACATAGCTTCCTGACCCCCAGTCCCGGTCGGAAGCACTTTGGCGTCGCGACTGCATCGACTGCGGACGATGCGGTAGCGGCGCCAAAGTCGCGCGCGGCTCGGCCATCTCGCGGCGGACTCATGCATCCCCGGGTCATGAAATTGCGCGGCTCGATTCGATTGAATCAAAGCCCCTCACACCCCACTTTCCTCACATAAATTTTTTCGCCGATTCATTTTTGGGGTTGCGCTGTGGCGGACCCAAGGAATTCCCGCGCGTCGCGGCGTCGCAGCGCGATAATACACCGGCGCGAGAGATGGTTAGCGGCGATTTACCCCCTTGCGTCGCCGCGCCCCGTGATTCAGTATCTAGTGGTTCGGTTCGCAGGGGGACCCACTAGATCGTGTTTTCGCCGCCGGGACGCCCACAGGGCGCAAGGGGCGATTCGAGCGGGTCTCGGCATCCTTGCAAGGGCCGGATGTGGGTGGATCGGGGGATAAGTAATTGCCCGCCCGGCGCCCGAAGAATGCTAGGTGGAGGACACTCCGCCGAATCGAACGGAAACGGAACATGGACCGCCAGTCGCGGTTGTTCCGAAGCGCGAAACAGGGGCGGGTTACACATGGATTTCAGGACCGGGGACGAAGCGGCTATGGGACTCGATCAGGCACACGACACGACGATCGACAGCGAAGACGCCCCCGCCACGGCCAAGCCCGGGAAGGCGGCAGTGAAGATGGACAAGAGCGATAAGGGTAGCGAAGCGCTGGTGGCGGAAAAGGCGGGCGAGGCCATCGCCGGCGCCATGGCCCAGGCCGCGAAGGCTTCGGTCGAGGAACACGATTCCAAGAAGATCAACGACCGCCGGTTCACGATCGTCACCGACGATTCGCGCGATGCGCTGCTGACCGAATTCGGCAAGGAAACGCTGATCGACCGCTACCTGCTACCGGGCGAGACCTTTCAGGATCTGTTCGCGCGCGTCGCCGACGCCTACGCCGACGACCAGGATCACGCCCAGCGGCTCTACGACTACATCTCGAAGCTGTGGTTCATGCCCGCGACCCCGGTGCTGTCGAACGGCGGCACCAATCGCGGCCTTCCGATCAGTTGCTACCTCAACAGCGTCGACGACAGCCTCGAGGGCATCGTCGGCACCTGGAACGAGAACGTCTGGCTGGCCAGCAAGGGCGGCGGGATCGGCACCTACTGGGGCAACGTGCGCGGGATCGGCGAGCCGGTCGGCCTCAACGGCAAGACCAGCGGCATCATCCCCTTCGTGCGCGTGATGGAC
>CAMPGP010000034.1 GCA_946885545.1 uncultured Altererythrobacter sp. | reverse complement strand
CCCGCGCCCTTGAGCAGGATCAGCCACAGCTCCCCGATCTGCCAGTCGCGGACGAAGAAATAGACCGTCGCCGCCACGATCGCGGCGAGCAGCCACGGCCGGTGTTCGACAAGTGCGCGCTTCGGCATGCGTCCCGTTCCCCTCAGTGGCGCGTACTTGGACTTGAACCCCATGCCAGGCAAGGCCTAGGTGCGCCGCGACATGACCCATGACGCTCACATCATCGGCGGCGGCCTCGCCGGAAGCGAAGCCGCCTGGCAGCTGGCACGCCGCGGTTTCCGCGTGCGCCTGTCCGAAATGCGCGGCGGCGGCGACACGACGCCCGCGCACCAGACCGACGGCCTGGCCGAACTCGTCTGCTCCAACAGCTTCCGTTCCGACGACGACGAGAAGAACGCGGTCGGCCTCCTGCACCACGAGATGCGGCGGCTCGATTCACTGGTGATGCGCGCAGGCGAGGTGGCGCGCGTGCCCGCAGGCTCGGCGATGGCAGTGGACCGCGACGTGTTCTCGGCCGAGGTCGAGCGCGCCCTGAGCGAGCATCCGAACGTGACCGTCGTGCGCGAGCGGATCGACGAATTGCCCGCGGCGGGCCTCACCATCGTCGCCACCGGGCCCCTCACCGCGCAGACGCTCGCGGAAAGCATCGTGCGCGCGACCGGGCAGGATCGGCTGGCGTTTTTCGACGCCATCGCCCCGATCGTCCACCGCGACAGCATCGACATGGACATCTGCTGGATCCAGTCGCGCTGGGACAAGACGACCGCCGCGTCGAACGAAGGCGGCGACTACATCAACTGCCCGATGACGCGCGAGCAGTACCTCGCCTTCCACCAGGGCCTGCTCGACGGCGAGAAGACCGAGTTCAAGGAGTGGGAGGCGGACACCCCCTACTTCGACGGCTGCATGCCGATTGAGGTCATGGCGAGCCGCGGAGTCGACACCCTGCGCTACGGGCCGATGAAGCCGGTCGGGCTCGACAACCCGCGCGATACGACGCCCGAGTTTCCGCAGGGGCGCTGGCCCTATGCCGTGGTGCAGCTGCGGCAGGACAACAAGCTCGGCACGCTGTGGAACATGGTCGGGTTCCAGACCAAGCTGAAGCACGGCGCGCAGGTCGAACTGTTCCGCACCATTCCCGGGCTCGAGAACGCCGAGTTCGCCCGGCTCGGCGGGCTGCACCGAAATACCTTCCTCAACTCGCCACGCGTGCTCGATCGGCAGCTCCGGCTGAAGGGCGGCGAGCATGTGCGCTTCGCCGGGCAGATCACCGGTTGCGAAGGCTATGTCGAAAGCTCCGCAGTCGGGATCATGGCCGGGCTTATGGCCGCCGCCGAACTGGCGGGAGAGGCGTGGACGCCTCCGCCGCGCACCAGCGCGATGGGAGCGCTGCTCTCGCACATTACCGGCGATGCCGAGGCCGAGACCTTTCAGCCGATGAACGTCAACTTCGGCCTTTTCCCGCCGCTGCACGAGGTGAAGAAGAAATCGCGCAAGGAAGCCTACACCGGCCGCGCCAAGGTCGATTTCGGGGAGTGGCTGACAGGACTGGACGCCGTGCCGGCTTAGGTTCGGTCACTAGCAATCGCAGCTGGGCTTGGGTCGGCGCTTCGGCGCGGTGGTCGCGAACTCGGCAGGCGTCAGCTCGTTGTCGTCATCGGCATCCGCTCCGTCGAAGCGCTCGGCGGTGGTGACGGCCCACTCCTCGAAGGTAAGGAGATTGTTTCCATCCGTGTCGAGCTTGCGGAAGGCATCTGTTCGCGTCGAGAGCATCTCGATGCGCGTTATCCGGCGATCGCGATCGCGGTCGTAGCGGAAGAACCTTCGCTCCTCTCGAGTGAGCTCGGTGGCCTCGGGCGGCGCCGGCCCGACCATGTCTCCGGGATCGGCCTGCGGCAGTTCGGTCTCGTCCGGCGCGACGACCGGCGGAAGCGGTGGCGGCGCGCCACGCTCTACTTCGGCCCTACCCTGCCACCAGAAGACCCCGATCCCGACCAGGAACAGGGCCGCGATCGCGCCCAAGAAGAGGCGGTTCATGCGGCATCCCCCTTAACCCTATTTCTCGGATCATAGGCTAGCGGCCGAACATTCCAAGCCGAACCGCCGCAATAACGTCTCGGCGGCGCGAGACGAGCGGCGCGCCCCCACCTGCCAGCGAGCGCAGCGCGAGGCCGTAGAGGACCGCGAGCGGGCGGAGCACCCGGGCACGCGGCGCGGGATTGCGGCCGTATCCGAGCGCCAGTGCGACCGCCCCGTCGCGCTCGGCAGGGTCGCTGGTGCGTGATGCCAAGTCTGCGAGTGCCCATATCGATCCGGCGCGCGCCGCGCCTTTGGCGCTATGCCCGGCACCCAGGAGCCGAGCGAGCGCACCGAATGCTTCGGCGCGGCTCGCCGCAAAACCGTCGAGCCCGCTTTGCCCGAGCGCTTCGCCCAGCAGCAGTTCCCACCCGTCGACCAGACCGACGAGCACCGCTTCCTCGCCGGCCCAGGACTGACCAAGAGCGTCCAGCACGGGATCTCCTTTGACCCGTGCGGCGAGAGGCTTGCCGAGCTCGTCGCGCCACCAAGCCAGGCGCAACTGGCCCAGCAGAGGCTCGCTAGCCTTCGCCACCAGCTCGCCCAAGCGGGCGTCGAATGCGAACAAGGCCGCCGTCGCCGGGCGTGTACCGGACGGAGCATAGTTAAGCGCGAGGCGCTGCGGGAGGGGGAGGTCCTGATGATCCAAGCCTGCGGCCGTTAGCATCGATTGGTGCCCCCACGCCACGGCGTTCATCCCACCTCTTTGGAGTTTCTTAATGACACTTTCCTAAAGCGAGGGGTGAACAACTGCGGACGTTCCATGACGGGCATCGATATCGTCGAATCGCTATCTGCGCTCAGGCGCGACGGGCGGGGCAATGTCCTGCCGATGTTCGCTGCCGCGCTGATCCCGCTGCTCGCAATCGTGGGGGGCGGCGTCGACGCAAGCCGCGGATATCTGACCAAGACGCAACTGCAGAGCGCATGCGACGCGGGCGTGCTCGCCGGCCGCCGTGCAATGGCGAAGACCGGCGAATATGGCGAGTCCGAAGAGGGGAAGGCGACGCGCATGTTCGACGCCAACTTCGATTCGAATATCGTCGATGCCGACCGGGTCAGCTTCGTGACCGAGTCGGGCGACGAAGGCGATGTCACTGGCATTGCGTCTGCGCGAATTCCGACTGTCATCATGAAGTTGTTCGGAAAATACGACATGTCGTTCTCCGTGAACTGCATGGCGGAACTGCAGATCACCAATTCCGACATCATGTTCGTGCTCGATACGACCGGCTCGATGGCAGGTACGCGGATCTCGGGCCTGCGCGACGCGGTGAAGGATTTCCACCTCACCATCGCCTCGTCAGTGACCGATGACGAGGTGCGCATCCGCTACGGCTTCGTGCCCTACAGCATGACGGTGAACGCGAAAAACCTGCTGACCGACGGCACCATGCCGATGGACTACGTCGCCGACACGGTCCCCTATCAAACGCGCCAGGCCTATTTCAACACGCCCAAGCTGGTGCAGGTCGGTTCGCGCCAGGATTCGACCGAGACGCATTCGAACTCGATCACCAGTTCGCAATGCGACAACTACGGCGACAACTACGGAAACAATCCGGTCTGGGCGGGCGGGCCTCCGGGAAACACCACGCGCACGAGCTACAGTCGGCAGTCGTACTCGTCGTCCAGCGGCACGTGCCGCCGGAACAAGCGCGTGACGACCTACAAGACATATTACGAGTTCGACTACTGGCGTTACGCGCAATCGTCGCTCGACGTCTCGGCGTTGAAGGGGTTCAGCGGCGTGCAGTTCGCTTCTCGGGTCGATAACGACGGCTATGTGCCTGCTCCCGGGCTCTACGACATCCGTACCCTCGCGCTCATGAGCGATACCAGCGGGAGCAACCGGTCGAACTACACCTGGGTCGGATGCCTCGAGGAGCGTGCGACGGAAGTCGACGAGGACATGGCTCCGCCGCCGGACGGAGCGACCGACCTCGACATCAATTCGGCCCCGGACAGCGATGAAACCCGGTGGAAGCCGTATTTCCCGAGCGCGGTCTTTCACCGCGGAAATTCCTACTACGACGAACGATATACGAGCGATAACTACTCGAGCACGGACGATTTCTGCCCTGCGCCGATGCGCATGTTCGAGGAGGTAGATATCACTCCGAACGAAGTGCCCGACTGGCTCGACGACTACCTCGACGATCTGAATCCCGTCGGCGGCACCTATCACGATATCGGGATGATCTGGGGCGGACGTCTCGGCAGCCCGAACGGCATCTTCGCCGACATCGTGAACGACGAGCCCGATCGTTCGGTCAGCCGCCATATCATCTTCATGACCGACGGCGAGATGGCGCCCGAGATCGACTTCTATTCGGCCTACGGCATGGAGCGCTACGACAACCGCGTTGCGCCGCGCTTTACCAGCCGCGGGAACCTGAAGGATTATCACGACACCCGGTTCGTCGCCGCCTGCGCCGCGGCGAAGGCCGAAGGCTATACGGTGTGGGTGATCGGCTTCGGCTCGTCACTCACCAGCGAGATGCGCAGCTGCGCGAGCGGCCACCGCGCTTACTTCTCGAACGACAATGCGGAACTTCGCGCCACCTTCCGCTTCATCGCATCGCAGGTCGCCGACCTGAGGCTCGGCCAATGATGCGCTTGCGCGACATCGCCCGCGATCGCGACGGCGTGACGATCGTGGAGTTCGCGATCGTCGCTCCCGTCATGCTCACGGTCATCTTCGGCGTGTTCGATCTCGGGCACGGCCTGTACATGCAGTCGGTGCTCCAGGGCGCGGTGCAGAGCGCGGGGCGCGACTCCGGCCTGGAAGGCGGGCAAGTGAGCCAGGCGACCATCGACGAGAGCGTGATCGCCAGCGTTCAGGCTGTGATGCCGTTCGTCGACGAGGACGACATCGACATCGCCCGCTCGAACTACGAAGCCTTCAGCGATGTCGGAACGCCTGAGGATTTCGACGACAGCAACGGCAACGACACGTACGATGATATCGAGTGCTTCACCGATCGCAACGCGAACGGGCATTGGGATTCGGATGTCGGCGCCGATGGTCTCGGCGGTGCGGACGATGTCGTCCATTACGAGGTGACGGTCGCATACGACCGGCCCTTCCCGCTTTGGCAGCTGATCGGGCTTCCCCACCGGACGACCGCATCCGCCTCAACGATCATGCGCAACCAGCCGTTCGGGCAGCAAGCCTCCCGCAGTTCGGTGCGCATATGCCCCTGACCCGTATCATCCCCTCTGCGCTGGGGCACCTTCGAAGGCTCGCAAAGGCGCGCGAAGGCGTGGCACTGATCGAATTCGCCTATTCGCTGCCGATCATGGTGACGCTGGGTTTCGGCGGGCTCGAACTCATCAATTACACCACCGCGCACCTTCGGGTTAACCAGATCGCGATCTCGCTCGCAGACAATGCCTCGCGCGCGAAACAAGAGGTCGTGGGCAGCAACCCGCGCTTCCGCGAGCTCGATGCCAACGAATCCATGCGCGCAGCGCAGCTCCAGGCGGGCAATCTGGATCTCGACGAGCACGGACGGATCATCCTCTCGAGCCTCGAGGTCAACGACGATGGCGGGCAGTGGATTCACTGGCAGCGCTGTGACGGCGACCAGAGCCACCTGTCGCGCTACGGCCAGGAGGGAATCGGCGAGACGGGCACCGATTTCCAGGGCATGGGCTCGGGATCTCGCATGGTCCAGGCGGAGGAGAACTTCGCCATCATGTATGCCGAGGTCTTCTACGACTATCAGCCGCTCATCTTCGGCGGCCTGATCCCCGAGCAGACGATCTACAAGAGTGCTGCGATGTACGTGCGCGACGATCGCGACCTGTCGGGCATCTTCAATCCGGAACCTAGCGTGGACGATCGCAGCACCTGCTGATCGACAAAAAGTCTCAATAAATTAACCCTGTAAGTTTGCGATACGCTTACAGGGTCTCGCCTAAGGCCGAGCGGTGGAAAGCTGCCCCGCCCCCCTGCGCCGCTCGACGGCAGGCCTGATCTCCCGGCTCGCGCGCGACCGGTCGGGGAACGCGCTGGCGATCATCGCCGCAGCGATCGCACCGATCCTGGCGATGGTCGGCGGCGGGATCGATATGGGCCGCTCCTATCTCAGCCAGAGCCGGTTGCAGCAGGCCTGCGACGCGGGTGTGCTCGCCGCGCGCAAGCGTCTCGGCTCGCAAGTCGCGGTTACCGGAGAGATCTCGGACGAAGTGGCCGAGATGGGTCAGCGCTTCTTCAACATCAATTTCCGCACCGGGGCCTACGGCACCGAAGATCGTGACTTCGTGATGACGCTGGAGGATGACTTCGCGATATCGGGCGCCGCCAGCGTGAAAGTGCCGACCACGATCATGCGGATCTTCGGATTCGATGAAGTGCCGGTCGAGGTGGTTTGCGAGGCGCAGCTCAACTTCGCCAACACCGACGTGATGATGGTTCTCGACGTCACCGGATCCATGGAACAGATCAATCCCGGCGACTCACTCTCGCGAATCGAGACGATGAAGGAGACGATCGCTACATTTCACGCGCAGCTCGCCGCGGCGGCGCAGTCCGGGTCGCGCATTCGGTACGGCTTCGTCCCCTATTCGACCAACGTCAACGTAGGGCACCTGCTGCTCGACGAATGGGTGACCGACACTTGGGACTATCAGTCGCGCGAGAAGATCGCCGACCTCTCGAGCCCGACTAGCAGAACCTATACCACCGGGGTCACGAAGGTCTCGGGTTCGATCACGGTGGTCGACCACTCGACCTATCAGGCCAGCTTCACCGAGCTGAAGGGCTACCACTGCCCTACCCGCCCGGGCAGCAACGTCCAGACCACGACCGACGAGACCAGCTATACCGAGGAAGAGGTCGATGAGCCGCTCCCCGGCGTGCGCAAGGAATGGACTTACACGCGCACGCGAACCGGCGACAGCTATTCGACGGCGCTCAACGACACGACCTGCGTCGTGCGCAAGCATACCTACAACAACTACGTCGACACGTACCGCAAGATTCAGGAACCGGCGCTGCTGAGCAAGAAGCAGTGGCGCTACGACCAGATGGAGTACGACGTTTCCAACTGGCGCACCGCCGGCAACGGCTGCATCGAGGAGCGCGATACGTACGAGATCGCGGACTACAGCGCCGTCGATCTCGGCCGCGCGCTCGACCTCGACATCGACCGCGTGCCGAGCAGCGGCGACCCGGCCACCCAGTGGCGTCCGATGATGCCGCAGTTCATCTTCGGCCGCTCGCTGCACTGGAACGGCTCCGGCAGTTTCACGACCGCCGAAGTGAGGACCGAGGCCGACTATGTGTCGCCGATCGGCCTCGATTCCGCCGCCTGTCCCGCTCAGGCGCGCAAACTTACCGAAATGACGCCGGATGAGCTTCAGAGCTATCTCGGCACGCTTCATCCGCACGGCAGCACCTATCACGACATCGGGATGATCTGGGGCGGACGCCTGATTTCCCCGACCGGCTTGTTCGCGGCCGAGAACGCCGACAGCACGAACTCGACCACTGGCCGGCACCTGATCTTCCTGACCGACGGCGAGACGGCGCCACTCGACCTCAGCTACTCCAGCTATGGCTTCGAGCCGCTCGACCAGCGCCGGTGGTCCGAGGATTCCTCGCTCTCGCTAACCCAAACGGTCGAACGCCGCTTCGCTTTCGCGTGTGGCGAAGTGCGCCGCAAAAACGTCACCGTATGGGTGATCGGCTTCGGCATCACGCTTACCGATGTGATGAAGGATTGCGCTGGCGAAGGCCGCTACTTCGAAGCCGCCGACGCCGCCGAGCTCAACGCGTCGTTTGCCGCCATCGCCGAGAGCATGAGCGACCTCAGGGTCAGCCGGTGAGACCGCTGCGGAATCTTGCAGGCGATCGCCAGGGCGCCGCGCTGGTGGAGTTCGCTCTCATCGCGCCGGTCCTGCTGCTGCTTCTGCTCGGCATGTTCGACATGGGCTACAACTACTACGTCCAGTCGCAGCTGCAGGGCGCGATCCAGAAGGCCGCACGCGATTCCGGAATCGAGGGCGCACATTCGCGCCTGAACCAGATCGACGCGCGGGTGACCGAGGCAGTCCACGACCTGATGCCCGATGCCGAGGTCACTTTCGAACGCCGGTCCTACGCACGCTTCACCGATGTCTCGCGCCCGGAGGATTACAGCGACATCGATGGCAACGGCAGCTGCGGCGACGGGGAACCGTTCGAGGACGCGAACGGCAACGGGACGTGGGACGAGGATCGCGGCATGGCAGGCCTGGGCGGCGCGCGGGACGCGGTCCTCTACGTCGTTTCGGTCAGCTATCTCCGCCCGTTCGGGGTGGCCGCATTCGCCGGACTGCCCGATACCGTCAGAACCGAAGCCACCACCGTGCTTCGCAATCAGCCGTATGGCGAGCAGGCCGAGCTGATGACGATCGGGAATTGCCCGTGATCCGGCTCGCCGCTCTCGCAGACCGCTTGCGGCGGTCCGTCGATGGCACGGCGATGACCGAGTTTGCGCTCGCCGCTCCGCTCCTGATGACGGCGGGGCTGTGGGGCGTTGAATCGGCCAATCAGGCGATCGTGCAGATGCGCATCAGCCAAGTCGCGGTTCTGGTGGCGGACAACGCCTCTCGCGTGGGCGAGAACTCACTGCTGGGCGAAACCAAGCTCTACGAAACCGACGTCAACGACGTGATCTACGGCGCGCACGTGCAGGCCGGATCGAAGTTCGACCTCTACGAACACGGGCGGGTGATCCTCTCCAGCTTGGAAGTCGTGCCCGGCACCGAGGATCAGCAGTATATCCACTGGCAGCGCTGCAAGGGCGAGCTCGAGCGCCACTCGACCTACGGTTACGAAGGCGATGGTCTGCAGAGCGGGATCCCCGGAATGGGCCCGGCGGGAGAGGAAATCTTCGCGTTCGAGGGCGAGGCGGTGATGTTCGTGGAAGTAGTCTACGAGTACCAGCCGCTGATCTCGTCAGCGTTCACGCATGCCGACGACATCAGCGCGACCGCGGCCTTCAACGTGCGCGACAACCGCGATCTCGCCGAGGTTTACCAGCGCGATCCCGACAGCCCCGATACGGTCGCGGATTGCAATGTCTACGACGGGGTCGCCACCGTCAACGGGTGACGACCCGGTCGCCTGTCAGACGTAGCAGACCTTCTTCACCGCCTCGACGATGCGCCGCGCATCGATCAACGCCAGCTTCTCGAGGTTCGCGGCATAAGGCAGTGGCACGTCCTCGTTGCATACCCGCAGGACCGGCGCATCGAGATGGTCGAAGCCCTGCTCCATGCACACCGCGATCACTTCGGACGCGATCGAGCAGGTCGGCCAGCCTTCCTCGGCGATCACCAGGCGATTGGTCTTGGCGAGGCTTTCGAGGATCGTTTGCGTGTCGAGCGGTCGCAGCGTGCGCAGGTCGATCACCTCGGCCTCGATCCCTTCCTCGGACAGCTTTTCGGCGGCTTCGAGCGAGAAGCCGACGCCGATCGAGTAGCTGACGATGGTGACGTCCGAACCCTTGCGCACGATCCGCGCCTTGCCGATCGGCAGTACGTGCTCGTCCATCTCGGGCAGTTCGAAAGTCTTGCCGTACATCAGTTCGTTCTCGAGGAACACGACCGGATCCTCGCAGCGGATGGCGGCCTTCATCAGCCCCTTCGCATCGGAGCTGTCGTAGGGCGCGATCACGATCAGGCCGGGGACGCTGGCGTACCACGGGCCGTAATTCTGGCTGTGCTGCGCACCGACGCGGCTCGCCGCGCCGTTGGGCCCTCGGAACACCACCGGGCAGCGCATCTGGCCGCCCGACATGTAGTTGGTCTTGGCCGCCGAGTTCACGATGTGGTCGATCGCCTGCATCGCGAAGTTGAAGGTCATGAACTCGACGATCGGGCGAAGGCCGCCCATCGCCGCGCCGGTGCCGATGCCGGCGAAGCCGTATTCGGTGATCGGCGTGTCGATCACGCGCTTCGGCCCGAATTCCTCGAGCAAGCCTTGGGTGACCTTGTAGGCGCCCTGATACTCGGCGACTTCCTCGCCCATCACGAACACGCGCTCGTCGCGGCGCATTTCCTCGGCCATGGCATCGCGCAGCGCCTCGCGCACGGTAACGCTGGCCATGTTGGTGCCGTCGGGGATCGCCGGGTCGGACTTGGGCTCCGACTTGGACTTGGTTGGGGTGATCGCGGCCTTTTGCTCATCGGCCGACTTCGCTTCGGGCTCGGGCTTGCTCTCGTCAGCGGCGGCAGGCGCTTCGACGGCCGAGGCATCTTCGCCCTCGCCCGCCAGCACGGCGATGACGGTGCCGACCTTCACGTTCTCGGTCCCTTCGGGCACCACGATTTTGCCGACAGTGCCTTCGTCGACCGCTTCGAATTCCATCGTCGCCTTGTCGGTCTCGATCTCGGCGAGGATGTCGCCCGAAGCGACCTCGTCGCCTTCCTTGACCAGCCACTTGGCGAGCGTGCCTTCTTCCATCGTGGGCGAAAGCGCGGGCATCTTGAGTTCGATCGCCATGGCTCAGTACTCCTCCACCAAGACATCGGTGTAGAGTTCGCTCGCTTCCGGCTCGGGCGAATTCTCCGAGAAATCCGCAGCTTCGGCCACGATCTTGCGAATTTCCTTGTCGATCGCCTTCAAGTCGTCCTCGCTCTTGCCCTTCTCGATCAGGACCTTCTTCAGGCCCTCGATCGGATCCTTGTGTTCGCGCACGTCCTGCACTTCCTCGCGCGTGCGATACTTCGCCGGGTCGGACATCGAATGCCCGCGATAGCGATAGGTGTTGAGCTCCATGAGCACGGGGCCCTTGCCCTCGCGCACGTGCTTGAACGCGACCTCGGCCGCGGCGCGCACTTCGAGCACGTCCATCCCGTTGACCTCCATCCCGGGGATACGGAACGCGGTGCCGCGGCGGTGGAATTCGGTTTCCGCGCTGGAGCGCGCGGTGCTGGTGCCCATCGCGTACTGGTTGTTCTCGATCACGAACACGATCGGCAGCTTCCACAGGCTGGCCATGTTGAAGGTCTCGTAGACCTGGCCCTGGTTCGCGGCGCCGTCGCCGAAATAGGCGAGGCAGAGGCCGCCGTCCTCGTTGTACTGGTGCGCCAGCGCCAGCCCGCCGCCGAGCGCGACCTGCGCACCGACGATACCGTGACCGCCGTAGAACTTATGCTCGGTGCTGAACATGTGCATCGATCCGCCCTTGCCCTTCGAGATGCCCGCCTGGCGCCCCGTGAGCTCCGCCATGATGACCTTCGGATCGATGCCGTAGGCGAGCATGTGACCGTGATCGCGGTATCCGGTGATCACGCTGTCGGTGTCGTTGTCGAGCGCGCTCTGGAGCCCGATCGCAACCGCTTCCTGCCCGATGTAGAGGTGACAGAAGCCGCCGATCAGGCCGAGACCGTAGAGCTGGCCCGCCTTCTCCTCGAACCGGCGGATGAGCAGCATCTGCCGATAGAATTCCATCAACTGGTCTTCGGACGCGCTATAGCTCTTGGCCTTCTCGAACGCTTCCTGGAGGCTGTGCAGCGCAAACTCGGAGCTGTCGGCCGCGCCCTTGTTGTTGGCGGGCGTCTTGCGGGTCTTGGCGGTTCTGGCCAAATCTCTTTCCTCGATTGTCGCGATCACCTGGGGAGGTGCGCCGCGCCGCGCGGCATGCGCCGCCTATAAGCGCAAGGCGCGCGCGCGCGCAACGCCCGCAAGCTGCGATGAATACGAAATTTCCGTAACGGCAAGTTGCGCCGCGGTTACTCGCCCGGCTGGTCGAGGATCAGCACGACCTCGTCGGGGTGCACGACGTTGAAGTTCCGCCGCAGCAGCTCTCCCACCTGGTCAGGGTCGGCATGGTTGGGATCGAGCAGGCCGACGCGGTTCTGCAGCGCGTCCCGCTCTTCGGTCAGGACGGCGATGCGGGCCTTGCGCTGTTCGAGAAGCTGCTCGTTCTCGCCCCACGCAAGCAGACCGCTGGGCCCTGCGATCGCGAGCCCCATCAGCAGGAGGAGCAACGCCAGGGCCAGCCCCTGGGTGAGCTGCTCCCTCGGCAAAGTTATCTTGTGTCCCTCGCGCGTCATCGATTGCGACAGAATCACAGTTAACGCCGCGATTCAAGCGGTTTGTGGCCCCAGTTGACCCCTTTACGACGATTGCCACGCGATTGCCGCCAAACGTTGCCCGATTGCGTCGTTCTCGTCGGCCCGGCCTTGCAATGCGGGTCCAAATTGGTTACAGTTGAAACCAATAAAGGAGATACGTGTATGCCCGATCTGTTCGAGAATCCCGCCGGCCTCGACGGCTTCGAGTTCGTCGAATTCTGCGCCCCCGAAAAAGGGATGCTCGAACCGGTTTTCGAGGCGATGGGCTTTACCCACGTCGCGACCCACCGCAGCAAGGACGTGCACCTCTGGCGTCAGGGCGGGATCAATCTCGTCACCAACTACGAGCCGCACAGCGCGGCCTGGTATTTCGCGCAGGAGCACGGCCCCTCGGCCTGTGGCATGGCCTTTCGCGTACGCGATGCCCAGGCCGCATGGGATCACCTGATGGAGGCCGGCGCGCAGCCGGTCGAGACCGAGACTGGGCCGATGGAACTCGCCATCCCAGCGATCAAGGGCATCGGCGGCGCCAGTGTCTATCTGATCGACCGTTATCCCGATGCGAACGGCGAAGGCCTATCGATCTACGACATCGACTTCCGCTACCTCGAAGGTGTGGATCGTCAGCCGGTCGGCGCAGGCTTCAACGTGATCGATCACCTGACCCACAACGTCTATGCCGGACGCATGGCCTACTGGGCCGACTGGTACGAGAAGCTGTTCAACTTCCGCGAGATTCGCTTCTTCGACATCAAGGGCGAATACACCGGACTGACCTCCAAGGCGCTGACCGCGCCCGATGGCAAGATCCGCATCCCCCTCAACGAGGAAGGCGAAGGCGGAAAGGGCCAGATCGAGGAGTATCTGCGCGCGTTCAACGGCGAGGGCATTCAGCACATCGCGCTGATCTGCGACGATCTCGTCGCCTGCTGGGACCGCTTGAAGGAGTTCGGGGTGCCCTTCATGACCGCGCCGCCCGAAACCTATTACGAGATGTTGCCCGAGCGGCTGCCCGGCCACGGCGAAGACGTGGAAAAACTCAAGGCCCGCGGCATCCTGCTCGACGGCACGACCGAAGGCGGCCAGCCCCGCCTGCTGCTGCAGATCTTTGCCGAGGCGCAGGTCGGCCCGGTGTTCTTCGAGTTCATCCAGCGCAAGGGCGACGAAGGCTTCGGC
>CAMPGP010000033.1 GCA_946885545.1 uncultured Altererythrobacter sp. | reverse complement strand
AGGACGGCTTCGGGTACGAACGCTACGTCGACTACATGCTCGACGTGCCGATGTATTTCGTCTTCCGCGACGGGAAATATATCGACGCCGCGGGCCAGAGCTTTCGCGACTTCCTGCGCGGCGAGCTGCCCGCGCTGCCAGGGGAGAAGCCGCGCCAGTCCGACTGGTGGGATCACCTCTCGACGGCCTTCCCCGAAGTCCGGCTCAAGAGCTTCCTCGAAATGCGCGGCGCCGACGGCGGGCCGTGGAACCGAATCTGCGCCCTGCCGGCCTTCTGGGTCGGCCTGCTCTACGATCAGAGCGCGCTCGATGCCGCGTGGGACCTGGTCAGGGACTGGTCTATGGAAGACCGCGAGACGCTGCGCAATGCGGTGCCCAGGCTCGCGCTCGACGCACCCCTGCCTGGCGGCGGCAAGCTGCGCGACATCGCGCGCGAAGTGCTGGCGATCTCACGTTCCGGCTTGGCCGCGCGCGCGCGGTTCAACACCGGCGGCGACAACGAGACCGGCTTCCTCGAAACGCTCGACGAGATCGTAGCCAGCGGCAAGGTCCCGGCGCAGCGCCTGCTCGACCTCTATCACGGCGAATGGGCGGGCGACGTGAGCCACGTCTACGAGCACAGCTTCTAGCTACTCGGCAGGCTCCTGCGCGAGCGCCGCGTGGCGCGGCCGCAGGCGATTTCGCAACGCGGCCAGCGGGCGTGTCAGCAGGCCATGCCGTTCCATCCAGGCGTGGTACTCGCGATACTTCGCGTCCTCGCCCAGCAGGTGCGCCTCCTCGGTCTTCGCGCGCCAGAAGTAGATCGCGCTGACGCAGCCGAGAAAGAAGGTGTTGCGCACCATGTCCACCGGCGAGCCACTCGAAACCAGGAACGGCAGCGTCGAACACCACCAGAACAGGTTCTTGGACAGGTAGGCCGGGTGGCGCGTGAATCGGTAGGGGCCATTGGTCAGTACGCCGCGGTAGGTGAGATTGGAAAAGCGCAGCCCGAAGGCGACCGTCGCCCATGCGTAGATCGCGGTGAGAACGATCAGCAACGCCGCCCACAGCCACAGCAGTGATGCGCTGCCCGCGAACCAGCGCTCCCACCCCGGCGTGTTCACCTCGTAGGCGAGAATGCCGTCCGCGCCCATGAAGGCGTAGACCATCGGCGGATAGCAGATCAGCGCGGCCACCCAGCCCGCGAGCAGCGGATTGCCGCTGCGGATGTGCGCGTCGAAGGGGCGGAGGGTGACGAGGTATCCGACCGTGCCGATCTGCACGTCGATCACGAACAGCAGCCCGATCAGGAAGCCCGCGACGGCGACGGGATCGGCGGCGATCCGCGCGATGTCGGCCTCCACCACGGCGGCGAATCCGCCGGGGAGGATCGAGATCATGAACGCGCCGAAGAACCCCTTGATGATCCACGCGCGCCAGTGCCGCTTCACTTCCTCCAGATCGAACGTGTCATGCCGCAACAGCATCGCGCCGAAGTGCCAGGCGTGGTCGCGCGGCTCGACCAGATAGCGGTCGAGCCAGAGGACGTAGGGCACCGACAGCACCACCAGCGGGATCGCCGCGACCGCGAGAACATCCATCGAGAAGAGGTACTGCCCGTCCCAGTACCAGCGCGCGACGCAGTAGAGGAAGGCAATGATCGCCCAGGTCGCCCAGAGCCCGCCGAGCTTGATCAGCGAGACTTCGGCCACCGCTGCGAGCGGCCGCCTGCGAGTCCAGTCGATGCCGGTCGAGGGGTTCCGATGTACCTTGTCGACCAGCACCGACCAGACGACCATCGGTGCGGCGGAGAAGACCAGCGCGGCGAGCGCGGCGTAGGGGCCGGAAAGCGGTGCGCGCGGGGCGTCGATCGCGAACAGGTCGACTACCCACGGCCAGTTGCGGCAGAACAGGATCCACGCGAACAGTCCGAGCAGACCCGCCAGGCCGACACCCGCCGAGACGTCGCTCGCCGGGGGCCCCTTCGCCGCTGTCTGGTGCGCGCTCATCGTGAGACGCGCGATAGCCCCAAAGGATTAAGGACGCGGTAAGATCAGATCACCGGAACGCATGGATCGTGCCGCCGTCGTCGAGCACGTAGAGCGTGTCGTTCGCCACCACGGGCGCAAGCGAGATCGGCGTTTCGAGATCGACGAACTGGCTGGTGGAGCCTTCGGCCACGCTGACCTTATAGAGCTGACCCTGCGAGTTCGCGACCCACAGCGTGTTGCCCGCCAGCACCGGACCGGTCCAGAAAATCGGACCTTCGTTGTCTTCCGGTTCGCGATAGCGCTGGAGCTGCGTGATCCAGCGGACCTTGCCGGTCGAACGCGCGATAGCGAGCAGGCGCGCGTCGTCGGTGAGAGTGAAGATCCACTCGCCCGCGACCGCGGGAGTTGAAATGCCCGCGACGTTCAATTCCCAGATACGCTGCCCGGTGACCAGTTCGTAGGCCGCCATGCGACCGCCCTGGCCGAGCGCATAGACCCGGCCGCCCTCGATAATCGGGTCGGCGTCGATATCGGTCAGTGAGCCGACTTCGGTCGAGATCGAGGTGCGGGCCAGCGCGTCCGACCAGACGACCTGGCCGTTCTCGTAACGGTAGGCGGCCAGCTCGCCCGAGCTGTAGCCCGCAATGACGGTGCCCTGCCCAGCGGCCGGAGCCGCGACGCCGAATACGCCCGCCTGGGTCTGCGAGCCCGATTCGTTCCAGCGCGGTTCGCCAGTCGCGGCGTCGAGCGCGTGGATCTGGTTGTTCTGGGTCATGACGTAGACCGAATTGAACGCGATCGTCGGCGATCCGCGCAGCGGGCCGGCCGGTTGGACCTTCCATATCTCGCTGCCCGTCTCGGCATCGATCGCCGCGACGGCACCCGCGCCATTGGTGGCATAGACGCGGCCGCCGTCGAAGCTGGCGCCGCCGCCGAAGGCGGAGGTTCGCGCGCCGCTCTCCGGCTCCATGCGATAGCTCCAGCGCCGGGCGCCGGTCGCGGCATCGAAGGCATGCACGACGCCGTCGGTGTCGACCGCGAAGAGCTTGCCGCCGCCGATTACCGGCGCGGCGGCAAGGCGCCGCCGTGGGCTGCTCCCGGCGATCTGCGCGGTCCAGCCGCGAGAGGGATTTTCCGCCAGCGCGAGGTGTCCGTAGGACTTGCTCGCCGTGCCACCCGCCTGCGGCCAGGCGCTGTTGGTCTGCGCGGGCGGAAGCACGACCGAAATGCCCGCGAGCGCGGGATCGACCTTCGCACCGCTTTCGATGCGAGACAGCACGGGTGTGCGGTCGCCTATGGTGGGCGTCGATTTCGGATCGTCGCCGCCGAAGATTCCGCAGGCGCCCAGGCTGCTCGCCAGAATTGTCACGGCCGCGGCACGACGGATCGAAGATGAACGAATGGATTTCATGGGTTGGTCCTGTCCTGGACTGCTATTGCGGCTGCGCGGGGGCACCTTCGGGCGAGCGCATCTCATCGAGCACTTCGTCGACGTCGACGATGGCGTCGACCCCGAGAACGCCGGCCATCTGGCGGGTGCGCGAGCGCAGGCCTTCGGGCTGGGTCTCGTCCTTGGCGATCGAGGCGAACAGCGCGCCCGCCTCGCGGTTCTTGCCCTGTTCGAGATAGGCCATCGCGAGCAGTTCGCCCGCGCTGCCGAAGTAGGGCTTGCCGGGCACTGCCAGCGGCTGGAGCCGGGCGACGACATCGGCGGGAGGCATGGTGTCGAACTTCGCCGCGACCTCGCGCACCGTGGCAAGGTCGCGCAGAAGCTGCGGCGCGTCGCCGTTGGCCGCGACCGCAGCGTAAAGCTCGGCGGCCTCGTCGATGCGGCCCTGTTCCATCTCGATCCCGGCCTTGAGCAGCGCGGCCTGCGCGGCGGCGCCGCCTTCGCCCGCGGCGAGGTCGTCCAGCTGCGACGAGGCGCCAGCGAGGTTGCCGGACTGGAGCTGGTCGAGCGCGCCGACGAGCGTTTCCGACTGCGCTTCGAGCGCCGATTCCTGCCGGTTTTCCCAGAACAGCCAGCCGCCGAACGCGACCAGCGCGAGAACGAGACCGCCGATCACGGCCTTGCCGTATTTGCGCGCGAAATCCGAATACTGGTCCTGCCGGACGGCGTCGTCGACCTCGCGCAGCAGGACGTCTTCCTGGGCGGCGCGCTTAACTTCGGGGGTCTGGTTGAGTTTGGGAGTGAGGGCCAAGCCGCGGCTCTTTCGATCTATCGGTTAAGGGTCGGCGGGCTGTTTAGCGGATGGACGCGCCAATTCAACTTGGAAACCTGCCTGTGCCCCGGCGAGTGAACCGCAGGTGAAGCCGCTTAGAATGCCGCCTCGCGGCCCATCGCCGAAGCGTAGAGGCGGCGATAGGCCGCGATCATCGGCTTTTCGTCGAATTCGGCGCGGGCCTTCTCGCGATTGGCCTGGCCGATCCGCTCGCGCAGCGCCAGATCCGCGGCGAGCACCTCGAGCGAGCGTGCCAGCGCCGCCTCGTCGCCCGGCGGCACGATCAGCGGTGCGTTCGTATCCGAGACCATGGTCGCGACATCGCCCACCGTCGGCGCTGCCACCGGGAGCCCGGCCGCCATCGCCTCGACCACCGAGATCGGAAACTGCTCGCTGTCGGACGAGAGAGCGAAGATGTCGAACAGCCCGACATAGCGTTCGGCCTGGCCGACAAAGCCGGTCAGGTGCATCCGGTGCCCGACGTCGCAAGCGTCTGCCGCGGCGCGGATCGCCTCGCGCTCCTCGCCCTCGCCCACGATCACCAGATGCCATTCCTCGGGCAGCCTGGAGAAGGCGCGCACCAGGCGCGGCAGGTTCTTGACCTTGCGCAGCCCGGCGACGGTGCCGACCCAGAATTCGCCCTTGCGCTTGACGACACCGCGCAGCGCATCGGGCCGCGGGCGCTTGGCGAACGCCTTGGTGTCGATCCCATTGGCGATATGCTTGACCCGCCCGATCGGTTGTTCCCACACCTCGAGCGCGATCCGCTCGAGCTCCTCGGACGGTACGACGAGCCCGTTGCTGCGGCCCAGCGCGATCTTTCGATACCAGGTGCGCCTGCGCTTGAGCCGCTTGTGCTCGTCCTCGTTGAAGCCGTCCTCGTGATGGATCAGCGGCGGCAGACCGAAAAGGTCCTTGAACACGGTATGAGCCATGACCGCATCCATCGCACCCCAGTTGTAAGTGAGGACGAGATCGTATCCCTGCATGGCACGCGCCAGGCGTTGCAGGCGGGCCGGGGTCGGCACACCTCGAAGCGAAGGAAAGTCGCGCGGGTATGTGACTGGAATTTGGCGGAGAATGTGCTGCGCAGCCTCCATCCGCTCCGGCTCGGCGGAGACGATGGTGTGGTGCAACTTCGGCCCGAAGGCATTGATCAGGCGCACCGAGCGCAATTCCTTGCCCCCCGCTGCAAAAGTCGAATGGAGGTGCAGGACGCGCGCGCCCTCGCTCGCCCGGCCGCTCATGCGACCCGTGCCAGCAGCCGGTCGATCGCCGCGAGCGCCTCGGGTTCGTCGAGCAGGGGTGCGTGGCCGACGCCGGGGACGGTGACCAGTTCAGCATCGCCATGGCGCGCGACCATCGCCTCGGCCGTTTCGCGCGAAAGCAGGTCGGACAGCGCGCCGCGCACGACCAGCAGGGGCACGCCGCCGAGCGCCTCGAACGCGGGCCACAGGTCCGGCGACGCACCACCGTTGCCGACGCGGAAGGGGTCGGCGATACCCATGTCGTAGTCGAAGCCGATCCGGCCGTTCTGCTGCACCGTCATCCCGCGCTTGGCCATCGCCAGCCAGTCGTCGGTCTCGAACCCCGGGTGCGCAGCGCCATGCATTTCCTCGAGCGCGCGCGCGGCGTGCATCCAGGTCGGGAAATTGCGCCCCTGGCCGACGTACTCGCCGATCCGCGCAAGGCCGCCCGCCTCGACCTCGGGGCCGATGTCGTTGAGCACGGCGCCCGCGATGCGGCCCGTGCCGCGCGCCGCGAGCAGCATGGTCATCAGCCCGCCGAGCGAAGTGCCCACCGCGACGAAGCGGCCTACCGCTTCCTGATCGAGCAGAGCCGCGACGTCCTCCACGTAAATGGCTGGCGTGTAGCTGGCGGTGTCGCGCGCATACTCGCTGTCCCCGCGCCCGCGCATCTCGGGCACGAGCACGCGGCGCTCGCCCGCGAGATGCCGGGCGAGACCGGCGAAGTCTCGCGCGTTGCGCGTGAGTCCGTGCATGCAGACCACCGGCACGCGATCCTCGCCTCCCGGATAGTCGCGGAAATGCAGCTTCAGACCGTCCGGGCTGTCCCAGAAACGGTCGGTAAATCCTTGGTCCATCGGTTTCCGGGGGTTTCCTGTGTTCAAACGGGCGCGGGCGCCGGGCTTGCATTGCCTAGCCGTTCGCGGACGCGCACTATCGCCCGATGCGCACAGAACCGCAAGCGTCACCCTATCTGCCCGATCCCGCGATCCTGCCGCTGGCGGACTGGCTCGCCGACCCGGTGGAGGCCGCTGCCTTCCCCGCCGCGACACTGCGCTTCCGCAATCGCCGGTGGGATCGCGCGGTCGGGCTCGGGACGCTCGACGACGGGCAATGGGCCGCGCATTTCGCGGGCTTCGCGCCGCTGGCAGGCAATCTCCTCGCGCCACTGGCCCTTCGGTATCACGGGCACCAGTTCCGCGTGTACAACCCGGAAATCGGCGATGGGCGCGGCTTTCTGTTCGCGCAGTTGCGCGACGCGCAGGGCCGCCTGCTCGATCTCGGCACCAAAGGCTCGGGCACGACCCCCTACAGCCGCACCGCCGACGGTAGGCTGACGCTGAAGGGCGCGGTGCGCGAGATCCTCGCGACCGAAATGCTCGAGGCGCTCGGCGTCTATACCTCGAAGACGTTCTCGGTGATCGAGACCGGCGAGGAGCTGTGGCGCGGCGACGAGCCTTCGCCCACCCGTTCGGCCGTGATGGTGCGCCTGAGCCACGGGCATATCCGCATCGGCACCTTTCAGCGCCTGCTCGCTTTGGACGAGAAGGAGCATATGAAGGCCCTCGTCGATTACTGTCTGGCGCAGTTTCCGGGGCCGCAACCGCCGGAAGACGCGCCCGGACGCACCGAGCCCGCTGCCGTGTTGATGCATCAGGCGGTCGAGCGGCTGGCGGATCTCGCCGCCTCGTGGATGGTGGCGGGGTTCGTGCACGGCGTGCTCAACACCGACAATCTCAACCTGACGGGCGAGAGCTTCGACTACGGCCCGTGGCGCTGGCTGCCCGCGTGGGATGCCGGGTTCACCGCCGCCTATTTCGACCAGAGCGGTCTCTATGCGTTCGGCCGCCAGCCCGAAGCGGTGCACTGGAATCTGGGCCAGCTCGCAGTGGCGCTGCGCCTGCTGGCCGATGCGCCGCCGCTGATCGCGGCGCTCGAACGGTTCGGGCCGCTCTACATGCAGGCCATTGCACGGCGCTGGTGCTGGCGGTTGGGGGTCGAGCCGCAAGGGCTTGAGCGCGACAGCGCGCTGGTCGCCGCATGCGAGAAGGCGATGCGCGAGAGCGGTGCCCAACCCGACGCGTTCTTCCACCGCCATCGCGGAGGAAACGGGGCGGAGGACGAACTGGCCCAGGCTCTTGCAGGCTATCGTGCGACAGGCCCGGACCACGCGTACTGGGCCGAACACGAAGCGCAATCACTCCTGATCGACGAGGTGGAAACCTTGTGGGCGGCGATTGCCGAGCGCGACGACTGGTCGCCCTTGGAGTTGAAGATCGCCGTCATACGGCGCGCTGGCGAAGCGCATGGCGCTCCGCCAGTACCCCTCGGGCATAATTTCGCGCGAATAACTGGTTAGCTCAGAATCCGTGTGCATTTTCGAGCTCGAAAATCTCGAGCCTCGCAATGCGAACCTTCAATTCGCTCTTCGGCTTGGTTTTTGTCGGCCTAGCGTTCGCCGGACGGTGCTTGCTGGACCATTTCCACGGGTTGGATGTCGATGCCGAACAGGCGCCACTGACCTTGTTCCCACTGAAAATACATTTCGAAACCGATCGAGATCGGCCGCAACTGGAAGAGCCCTTTGACCTGGAACACATCCTCGCGAATCTGCTGCGGGGCTTCGGAATAGGTTGGCGGAATCAGCAGCGCGTTCGACAGATCGATTCGCGATCGCCTGATGCCCGAGAAAACTTCGGCCAGCCGCGCGGGATCGTTGTTGATCTGGAAGCCTTGCGCGGAAATGTCGCGCAGCACCGAATAGTTGCCGGACCGGTTTGCGTGATCGACCGCTGCCATCGTCGACCAGATCAGCTTCGACAGCTCCAGTTGGCTGGGTGTCGGCCGTATCGACGGCGGCGGCTGAACCTGCGGCTGGGCGGGCTGCGCAGGGGTGGCCTGCGACTGCGCACTGAGAGGCTGGGCCAGCCCGATCGCAGCTGCGGTGATGGTGAGCAGAAATGCCGGGGCCCAAAGCCCCGGCATTCCATATGCTTGCTTGGTCAGTTTCATGACCTGCTTCTAACGGCCTACCAGGCGACCTGGAAGCCACCGCGGGCACCGATCTCGCCGCTGTCGAAACCGACACCGAGACCGGCGGAGAGCGCGGCGTTTTCGCCGATACGGGCACTCATCGCCATGGTACCGGCACTACGGCTTTCGAAGTAGCCGACGCCGCCCGAGAGCGCGAAGTTCGTCCCTGCTGGAAGCATGGGCGACTCCATCGCCAGCGCCATCGCGACGCCTTCGTTGGCCCGCTCGATCGCCTCGCTGTTGCGCGACGTGAGGTCGAACAGAGAATTGATCTGGCCGGTCTGGGTCGCGGTGAGCGACTGCAGCGAAGCGATGTTGGCCGTGTTGGCGGCCACGGAAGCGCTGGTCGCGATTCCCGTGGTCAGACCCAGCGTACCGTTGGCATCCGCCGTCACGACCGAGATATCCCCCGTCTGGCTCGCGGTGCTCGTGCCGAGACCCGCGATGACCACCTGACCATCGTTGGTCGCCGAGGCGCCATTGCCGATCGCGACCGAGTTGACGCCCGAGGCCACTGCCTCGTTGCCCATTGCAACCGAACCGTCACCGCTGGCGGCGGCGGCTTCGCCGATCGCGACCGAGCGGATCCCGCTCGCTGCAGCGAGGTGGCCCAGCGCGGTCGCGCGTTCGGCCGTGGCGGACGATTGCCAGCCCAGGGCAGTCGCGCCCGGGCCTTCAGCGGTGCTCAGCCCACCGATCGCGGCGGTCGAGTTACCATTGGTCCGCGCGCGGTACCCGTAGGCGATCGCGTCCGCACCCTGCGCCGACGACAGCGCACCCATTGCAATGCTGCGGGTGCCGAGGGCCTCGGCGTCACGACCGATAGCGACCGAATTCGGGGTGTCGGCGTTCGCCGAAGCGCCAACCGCAGTGCCGCTGTCGTTCGAGGCGGCACCGACGCCGATCGCGACCGCATTCACCGAGTTGCGCGTATCCGCGAGCTGCCCGATCGCGATCGAGCCCGCGCCTTCGGCATTCGACCGGTCGCCCATCGCCACCGCGCCCACGCCCGCCGCGCCAGCATCCTCGCCGACCGCGACCGAGCGAACGCCCGTCGCCGAGGCGAGATGACCCAGGGCAGTCGCGCGTTCGGCACCTGCGAACGCCTGCCACCCGAAGGCGGAGGCTCCGGCACCTTCGGCAGTGCTCAGTCCACCGACCGCTGCGCTCGAATTCCCGACGGTACGCGCGCGATAGCCATAGGCGATCGCGTCGGCACCTTGCGCGGACGACAGGGCCCCGGTCGCGACGCTGCGCGTTCCCAGGGCTTCGGAGTCACGGCCGATCGCAACCGAATTCGGCGTGGCGGCGTTGGACGAGGATCCGACGGCAGTGCCGGCATCGTTCGATTCGGCTCCGCTGCCTACCGCAACCGCCAGAACCGAATCGCGAGTGTCGGCGTCGTTGCCGACGGCGACCGAATCGGCACCGCTTGCCGTCGCGCCGTTGCCGACCGACGTGGTTCTGTCGCCGCTCGCTTCGGACTGGGAACCGACCGCGGTGGCGGAATCGCCCGTCGCGTCGGCACCGATGCCGCATGCATGCGTCTGGTCATCGCCCGACGTCGCGCCGCCGGTCGAATCCGTCGGGACCACTACTGCCGCATCGTCGACCACGCCCTCGAAGGCGGGGTCGCCGTCGTCCAGAAGGCACTCCTCGGCCGAAACCGGCGTTGCCGACATGGCGAACATCGCCATCGAAAGGGTCGACGCGGACAAGGTCGCGCCACCCAGAACCTTAAGACTGCATCTCATTCTTCCATACCTCTCTTGCGGCCGTTATCGGCCGAATAAGACCAGGCGTCGCGATGGCGGCGCCAAGGGTGCGACCCGATATGTAAGAGGGGGAGAAGATTTTTTGGTCCGGCGACGATGCGCCGCGATCTGGTTTTTTGCCCCCGCCACACCCGCTATGGCGGGCACGGCACATCTTCAGGTTTCGATCGTATCGAACAGACAAAGCGCCATTGGCGTTTGACGGCGACACGACTCGGACTAGAAGCCCGATCTCCGTTAATGCCGGGCAACTATACGCGTTTATGATACCCGCACAATCACTTATGGGAGTTTTCGCCAGCCGTGTCCGACAACGAGTTAGTATCCTTCGAACCGGCGACCGGCGCGGAACTTTGGCGTAGCCCGGTCGGTGACGTCGGGGAGACGGTTGATCGCGCACGGCGTGCCTGGCCCGCGTGGGCCGCGCAGCCACTGGCCAACCGGATCGAGCTGTGCCGCCGCTTCGCGAACGAAGTCCGCAAGCAGGCGGACAAGTTCGCCGAGCTGATCGCGCGCGAAACCGGCAAGCCGCTGTGGGAAGCCCACACCGAAGTCGAGACGGTGATCAAGAAGGTCGACATTTCGGTGACCGCCTATGCCGAGCGGACCGGCCAGAAGAAGCTCGACAGTGCGCTCCAGGGCACCGCCGCAGTGCGGCACAAGCCGCATGGGGTGATGGCGGTGCTCGGCCCCTACAATTTCCCCGCGCACCTGCCCAACGGACACATCGTCCCCGCGCTGATCGCGGGCAACGTGGTGATCTTCAAGCCGAGCGAGAAGACACCCGCGGTGGGCGAATTCCTGGTTGGATGCTTCCACCGCGCGGGGATCTCCGCGGCAGTGGTCCAGCTGCTCGTCGGCGGTCCCGACGAAGGGAAGGAACTGGTCGCGCACCGGGGCGTGGACGGGGTCCTCTTCACCGGTTCGGCGCAGGCCGGCATCGCGATCAACAAGAAGCTGGCGACCAACCCGGGCAAGATCGTGGCGCTCGAAATGGGTGGCAACAATCCGATCGTAGTCGTTGATACGCCGAAGATTTCCGATGCGGCGACCCTGATCATCCAGTCCGCCTTCACTTCCGCGGGACAGCGCTGCACCGCGGCGCGACGGCTCATCGTCAAGGCCAGCATGTACGACGACCTGCTGGCGGAAGTGAAGACGCTCGCCGGGCGCATCATCGTGGGAGAGCCCTTCGCAGAGCCCGCGCCCTTCATGGGCCCGGTGATCGACAATACCGCCGCCGACCAGCTGATGGAGAGCTTCCTCTACTTGCTGTCGAACGGGGGCAAGGCGATCCGCCACATGACCCGGCCCGACGACAATCTTCCGTTTCTTTCCCCCGCGATCATCGACACCACAGCGATGGGCGATCGCCCCGACGTCGAGCTGTTCGGGCCGCTGCTGCAAGTCATAAGGGTCGAGGACCTCGACGAAGGCATAGCCGAGGCGAACGACACCCGCTTCGGCCTTTCGGCCTCACTGATCGGCGGCACACCGCAGGACTACAACCGGTTCTGGGCGAACATCCGCGCCGGGATCGTGAACTGGAACCGACCGACCAACGGCGCATCGTCGAGCCAGCCGTTCGGCGGGATCGGCCTGTCGGGCAACCATCGCCCGGCCGCGTTCTATGCCGCGGACTACTGCGCCTATCCCGTCGCTAGCACGGAGGTGGATCAGCCGCGCGCCAGCGTGGGGGTCGGCTTCAAGGACGCCTGAGCGTCAGCCGCCGATGGTGACGAGGTCGATCTCGGCGCTCGTACCGGGCCCGCGCCGGGCATAGACGGCGAACTGCTCATCGCCGCGCTCGCCGCGCAATACTTCTTCCTCGCCGCGAATTTCGCGCGCCGACGTGAACCCGGTGGCATGCGCGCGCGCGTGATAGAAGGCCAGCACATCCTCCACCGCGACCGGGGTGCGGAAATGGACCGCGCGCACCGCGCAGCCTTCGGTGTCGGCACCGACCGCTTCCTGGGTGGCGGCGCGCGGGTAGAGCGGAAAGGCGCGGGGCATGCGGGCGGCCCAGCCGAAATCGTGTCGCAGTGCCGCGACGCAGCGCCGCGGGGCACCCGCATAGGCGGTGCGCTCGACCACGCTGAGCCGCGCAGCAAGCGGCACCGGGGCGGCAGCTGGTCCGGCGGGGGGCAAGGGCTTGAGCCTGTCGCGCCCACCGATCATCTCGAGCGCTTCCATGCGGGCGGCATCGATCGTTCGCGGAGTGGCATTGTCGATCGGCAGGGCGTGATCGATCCCGCCGGTGAGCGCGGCGTTGCCTTCGTTCTGGCGAGAGAGATCGGGATCGACGAGGATCTGTTCGGCAAGCGCGGCGGTGACGGCCGGGTCGGTTTCCGCGGGCACGGTGGCGCTGGGCGCATCCTCGCACGCCGTGAGCGCGAGCGCGAGCGCGAGGGTTGCCGTGGCCGCGATGCCGAGCTTGCGCAATCGTCCCTCCCTTCGCGGTGCCTGCAACCGCTCTGCGCATAGCCGGCAAGCGCAAGCATAAGGTTAACCGGCCCGTGCGGACCTGCGGGCAGATACAATAGAAGGCGCCCGCTGCCAGGTGGCAACGGACGCCTTCCGCGGCTCGGTGGGTGCCGCGCTACGGCTACAGGTGGGTGCAACCGAAGTCTGTCAGGTTCGCTCGATCAGCGGCAGCGCGAGCTGCCCTTGTCGATCTCGCGGCCGAGGAGGGCGCCGCCCGCCGCGCCGAGGATGGCGCCGAGGGTGCGGTCGCCGCGGCCGGCGATTTCGTGGCCGAGGAGGCCGCCGACCGCGCCGCCGATCAGGAGACCGGTCGTGCCGTCGTCCTTGCGACAATAGGTGCGGCCGTCGTTACCGCGCCACACGCGGGTGTTGCGGTTCACGCGCTGGTCGTAGCGGCGATCGTAACGGCCACGGTCGTAGCGGTCACGGCGATCGTAACGGTCGTTACGGTCGCGCCACTGGTTGACGCTCTCGACCTCGTAGGTCGGGGCATAGGCGCCCTGGTAGGCGCTGGACGGCGCGGCCGCCTGGGCGGGCATCGCGATCGCGAGGCCGGGGGCGGCAATCGCCAGAGCTGCGATCTTGAAAGTCTTATTGGTCATCGCTTTGTCCTTTCTTCGACTTGCCGGACGGCCGATTCGGCGGTTCATCCGTTCGATGTGTTCATGTTTAGAGGGTCTTTCCTGAACGGACTG
>CAMPGP010000032.1 GCA_946885545.1 uncultured Altererythrobacter sp. | reverse complement strand
GTGAAGAAGGGCGAGACGCTGATCGACACCGCGATCACGCTCAATGCCATGCGCGCCGACGCAATCGTGATCCGCCACGGATCGAGCGGTGCAGTCGACCTGATCGCGAGCAAGGTGGACTGCCCGGTGCTCAACGCGGGCGACGGTCAGCACGAGCATCCCACGCAGGCCCTTCTCGACGCGCTGGCGCTGCGCCATGCGCTGGAGGATCTTGGGGAGGGGAGCGAAGACTTCACCGGCCTGACGGTGACGATCTGCGGCGACATCCTGCACAGCCGCGTGGCGCGCTCGAATATTCTGTGTCTGCAGGCGCTCGGCGCCTCGGTGCGCCTGTGCGCGCCGCCCGCGCTGATGCCGCTCGGTGTCGAGGCTATGGGCGCGCAGCCGTTCCACGATTTCGACGCCGCGCTCGACGGAGCGGACGTGGCGATGATGCTCCGGCTTCAGACCGAGCGCATGAACGGACAGTTCATTCCCTCGGCGCGTGAATACCACCACCTCTACGGCCTTACCCGCGAGCGGCTCGATCGGTGCGCGCCAGATGCGCTGGTGATGCATCCCGGCCCGATGAACCGCGGTGTCGAGATCGACAGCGACGTCGCCGACATGCTCGACCGCTCGATCATCACCCGACAGGTGGAGATGGGCGTCGCGGTACGCATGGCCTGCCTCGACGTGCTGACCCGCAAGGCGCGGCAGGTGCCAGGCTGGAACGACGGGCAATGGGCATGAGGCAGTCGCGCCCGCTCGTCGTCACGGACGGCCGTCTCGTCACGCCGCGAGGCCTTGTCGACGGCGCCGTTCGGCTGGTCGATGGCCGCATCGCCCAGATCGGCGAAATCGTGCCGCACGAAGGCGACGACACACTGTCGGCGAAGGGGAAACTGATCGCTCCCGCGCTGGTCGATTTCGGTGTCTTCGCGGTGGACAAGCCCGCGTTCCACTACGGCGGCATCGCCCGCGCCGCGCTGATGCCCGACCAGAGGCCTCCGCTCGATCTGCCGAGCCGGATTTCCTACATCGCCAAGAGCGGTAAGCCCGATTTCTGGGTCCATCCGCTCGCCGGTGCGACGCGCGGACTGGAAGGGCGCGAACTCGCCGAGATCGCGCTGATGAAGGATGCCGGCGCGCGCGGTGTCGCGACCGGACGACGCTGGATCGCCGATTCGGGAGTGATGCTGCGGCTGTTGCAATATGCGGCGATGCTCGACCTGGTCGTCGTTTCGCATGCGGAGGATGGCGCACTGGCGGGCTCGGCGGCGGCAACCGCCGGTGAGATCGCCACCCGGCTGGGCCTGCCGAGCGCACCTGCCGAGGCCGAAGCGCTGGCGGTCGCGCGTGATCTAGCGCTCGCCGAAATGAGCGGTGCGCGGCTTCACTTGCGTCAGGTCACCACCCGCGCCGCGCTCGCGTTGGTGCGGGCAGCCAAGGCGCGCGGCGTGACCGTAACCGCCGGGGTCACTCCGGCGCATTTCATGCTGTCCGATCTCGCGACGGTGGATTTCCCGACGTTCGCTCGCCTTTCGCCGCCGCTGCGCTGCGAAGACGACCGCCAAGCAGTGGTCGAGGCGATCGCCGACGGCACGATCGACGTCATCGCGAGCGGTCACGACCCGCGCGGGCCGGAGGACAAGCGCCTTCCTTTCGCCGATGCGGAGCCGGGCATGGCGGGTGCCGACACGCTGCTCGCGATGACGCTCACGCTGGTGCGCGACGGCGCGATCGACCTGCCGCGCGCCTTCGATCTGCTCGCGGCTGCGCCGGCGCGTCTGCTGGGCGTCGAGGCCGGCGAGTTGCGCGACGGCTGGGAGGCGGACGTCGTCGTGGTCGATCCCGAAAAGCCGTGGATCGTGGATAGCCGCAAGATGGAAGCGACTGCCGGAAACACGCCGTTCGACGGCCAGCCCGCCCAGGGCCGCGTATTGTCGCTGATCAAGGGCGGGATCGTCCTTTAGCTCGGCCGCTATCGCGCCGCGTCGATGGCGCGCGCGACGGCGACGAATTCCTCCACGCCCAACGTCTCTGCGCGTCTCTGTGGATCGATCCCGACCAGATCGAGCGCATCGAGCGCGCCGTGCAGGCCCTTCAGGCTTTGCCGCAGCATCTTGCGGCGCTGACCGAACGCCGCCTCCGTCAGACGCTCTAGCGTTCGTGCCGAAAGCCCCTCGGGCATGGCGCCCGGCTGGACGTGGACCACTGCGCTCATGACCTTGGGCGGCGGCGTGAATGCGCTGCGATGCACCTTCATCGCTAATTTCGCGCAGCTGCGCCATTGCGCCAGTACCGCAAGTCGGCCGTAGGCGCCCGTCCCCGGTTGGGCTGCGATGCGCTGCGCCACTTCTTGCTGGAACATCAACGTCAGACTGGTCCAGCGCGGTGGCCACGCTTCTCGCGATAGCCACCGAACGAACAGCGCGGTGCCTACGTTGTAGGGCAGGTTGGCAACCACCGCATATTCCTCGCTCATGGTGCCGTCGTGGTCGAGTTTCATGGCGTCGCCCTCGATCACGCGCAGCCGCCCGGGGTAAGCGGCTTCGAGTTCGGCAAGAGCGGGCAGGCAGCGCCGGTCCATCTCGATCGCGGTCACCCGGGCCCCGGCCTTGAGCAGCGCGCGGGTCAAGCCGCCTGGGCCGGGTCCGATTTCAAGCACCGCCTTGTCCCGCAGATCGCCCGGAATCGCCGCGATCCGGTCGAGCAAATGCGCGTCGAACAGGAAGTTCTGACCCAGTGCCTTCGAGGCGGAAAGGCCGTGGCGGGCGATGACGTCGCGCAGAGGGGGGAGTTCGGGATTCATGCCTCCCCTTAGCCGGTCATTGCGACCGAAGCGAAGCAATCCATGGACCGGATGCTCGTCTGCCAGATCGGCTTTGCCCGTTGCGGCCCGCGCGGCGTTACAGCCGGTGGCGCGCCCTGTGTGCAGCGCATTCGCCCGCCATGCGAATGGCGGCGATCGTAGCTCCGGGATCGGCCAGGCCCTTGCCTGCGATATCGAATGCTGTCCCGTGATCGGGGCTAGTCCGCACGATCGGCAGCCCGAGTGTGACGTTGACCCCCTCGTCGAAGTCGAGCGCCTTCAGCGGAATCAGGGCTTGGTCGTGATACATGCACACCGCCGCGTCGTAGCGTTCGCGGGCACGCGGCGTGAACAGCGCGTCGGCCGGGTGCGGGCCGCTGGCGTCGATCCCTTCCTCGCGCAGGGCGGCGATGGCGGGCGCGATCGCAATCGTTTCTTCGCTACCGAAGCGTCCATCTTCGCCCGCATGCGGATTGAGGCCGGCCACGGCGAGGCGCGGCTGCGAAATTCCGAAGTCGCGCTCGAGCGCGGCGGCGAGAATGCGCGCGCGGCGCACGATCAATTCGGCCGTCAATATTCGCGGCACCTCGGCCAAGGCGACATGAACGGTGAGCGGCACCGTGCGCAATCGAGGGCCGGCGAGCATCATTACCGCGTCGTCCGCCGGAATTCCGCACGCATCGGCCACGAATTCGGTCTGGCCCGGATGGTCGAACCCGACCTGCGCGAGCCGCGACTTGGCGATCGGCCCCGTCACCAGTGCGGCAGCATCGTGCGTGGTCGCGAGATGCGCCGCCTCCGCAAGCGAGGCGAGCGCGAGTTCAGCGCCTTTACGCGAAGGCTCGCCAGGGGTCCATTCACCGTCGAGCGATCCGATTACCGGCAGCGCTCGGTGGAATACCTCCGCCGCTTCGCGAAGATCCGAAATGCGCTCGACCGGTAGCACGATGTCACGCGATCGTGCGGCGTCCGAAAGCAACTGTGCGCCCTCGACCGCGACGAACACCGGAAAGCGCTCGCGCTCGCGCCGCGCCCACGCCTCGGCGATCAGCTCCGGGCCGATTCCCGCCGGATCGCCCAGAGAAAGGGCGAGCGGGCGCGTCAGTTGTACTCGATGTAGGCGTCGTTCCGCAGGTCGCGCAGATAGCTCTGGGCGCGCTTTTCGATCCGGTCGCCTTCGATGCGGTCCATCACCTGGTCGAAATCGGGCCCGCCCTGTTCCTGCGGATCGTCGCGACCGCACAGGAGCAGAACCCGAACACCGTCTTCGAGCGAGCCGAACGGCGGTGTCGCCTGTCCGACCTGGAGTTCGAGGATCTTGGACTGGAGCTGCTGCGGCAGCTGCGCCACGCGCATGCCCGCGTTCGACACGACTTCGCCGCCGACCTCGGAAGCGACCCGCTCGGCATCGCCGCAACCGCGCATCCCCGCGAGGCCCGCCGTGAAGGCTTCGAGCCGGGTGCTGGCCTGCGCTTCGGTCGTCCCGGGTTCAAACCCGATCGAAATCTGCTTGAGGTCGAGCACGGCGTTGCGCGGATCGGCCATCGCGACCTGTCGCTTGTCGATCAGATAGAGGATTTCGAAACCACCCGGAATTTCGAACGGACCCGCCAGCTGGCCGGTCTGCATGCCGCGTGCGACTTCCGCCATTTCGTTCGGAAGCGTCTGGAGGCGCACGAAGCCGAGATCGCCGCCGAGCGCGGCGGTCGAAGCTTCGGAAAACTGCCGCGCGTACGCTGCGAAGCTGCCACCCTGCCGCAATTGCTCAACGATCTGGTTGGCGTTTTGCGACACTTCCTCGCGATTCTCCGCAGTCGCGGTGAGGAATATCTCGCCAAGCCTGTATTCTTCGGTCCCGCGGTCGGCTTCCATGCGAGCGAGCACTTCGCTCACTTCCTCGCGCGACACATTGATGAACGGGGCCACGTTACGACCGAGCAGGCGCTGCCAAGCGATCTCGCCGCGAATCTGGCGCTTGAGCGATTCGGCCGAGGATCCCATCGCCGTCAGGGCGGCGCTCATCGCTGCGACATCCTGTCCGTTGCGCTGGGCAACTTGCGCGAACTGCGCTTCTACGTCGGCATCGGTCACAGCCATTTCCTGCGCCGCGGCTGCCTGGATCTGCAGCGTCTCGTCGATCAGATTGCGGAACACCTGCATGCGGGCCGCCTGCATCTGCTGCGGCGAAAGCTGGTTCTCGCTCGTTGCCGTCAGCAGCGCGAGGCGCTGGTCGATGTCGGTTCCGGTAATCACCGCGCCGTTCACCACTGCGGACGCGGTGCGGACGTTGGGATCGGCCCTTCCGATCAACTGCGCATCCGCGGGAATGTCGAGCGTGCTTTCGGAGGCGGTCTGCGCCTGGAGCGCGACCGGGCCGACCGCGAGACTGGCTGCGGCCACGCCCGCCAGCAGTTTGGAAAACCTGAATTCGATCACGTGCAAACCCCATTCACGGCGTTCGACGGAACGCCTGCAATTCATCCGGCCATTTGGGCACCAACGGCTTAACCCTAGCTGAGTGGGGCGCGGATAGCGCACTTGCGGGCCGCTGCCAATCGGGATGGCTCGCAGAGCACGGCATCCCGCGCCGAGAGGGCGGCCCGGATCAGCGGAACCCGAGGTTCCGCAATGCGAAATAGACCTGAAAGGTGTCGCCGCGCTGGGCATCGCCGGTGTCGGTATAATCGCGCCGCCATGTCAGCCCGAATTCGAGACAGTCGTCCTCGTAGGCTACGCCGAGGCGGGTGCGGATGGGATCGAAGCCGTCGGCGGCGAAAGTCGGGTCCTCGTTGCGGTTGGTCAGGTTGAAGACGCCCGCGCCGAACACCGACCAGTAGCGCGCGAAGGCGATGCGGGTCGCGGCGCGCAGCTCCTCGCGGTCCTGCAGGTCCTCGATCCCGGCCGCGATGTCGCGGTCAAGCCGCAAGTAGCCGATCTCGGCGTAGGTCCGCTTGCTGCCGACGGTCGCGTCGAGTTCGTTGCGGCGTACCGCCAAGTTGTCCTTGTCGAGCCGGAAGCGATGCGTGAACTTCACGAAGTCGCGATAGCGTACCTCGGTGCGCCCGACGAAATCGGACACGCGTTCGCTGAGGCCGGTTCCGTCGATGAACACGGCGGGATCCTTGTCGAACCGGTACGACTGTCCGATGGTGGTGCGGATACGCCAGTCGGGGATCTGCAGCTCCCAATCGAACCCGTAAGTCACCCGCGCGCCGTCTTCCACCCGGTCGTAACCCGGGAAACGGTTCAATGCGAAGAGGTTGGAATCCTCCAGGTCGAACGCGCGCGAATCCTCGTTCGGCACTGCGAGGTTGCGGATCGACGGGCTGGCGGCGAACTGAACCCGCGGGGTGAATACCTGCGTGCCCCCGAACGCCTCGCCCGCGAAGGGCCATTCCACATCCACCGCAGCGACCGCGATGCCGCGCGTTTCCCACCCGGGATTGCCGCGATAGATTGCCGTCTCGGTCAACCCGTTCTCGTCGCTGTGATAGACGTCGCCGCGCACGAGGCCGGTCAGCGTCACCATCTGTCCGAGAGGAGTGATGCGCCGCAGGTCCCACTTGGCCGAAGCGAAGGCGCGCTGGATGTCCTGCCCTTCGTTTCGCATGATGTTGAGCGAGTTGAGTTGGAGCTCTAGCTTGCCACCGATTCCCAGCGGAGCATCGAACCGGTGGCGATAGTCGATCGCCGGTAGCGCGACCGGAACCTGTCCCTGCGGCACGCCGATCCTCAGCGTCTGCGTCGCCCAGCCGGCGATCGAGAGATTGGAATCGTCGTCCATCCGCGCGAGGTCGAAGGTCGAGCGCAGACGATCGTCGCGGCTGATGTCGTAGCGGCGCAGGAAAGTGCGGTCGCTCGCGAGGCGGATCGAACCGGTGAAGCTCCAGTGCGGATCGAACTGGAACTTGCCGTTGGCGAACAAGTAGCCGCGCGGATCGCTCTCTTCGATTGCGGCGCCGGTGATGTCGGAGATGCGGCTGCTTTGCGTGGCGTAGCCGGTGATCTGGTAGGCGCCCTTGTCGGTCAGGTGGCGCCATTGCGCCGAAGCCATCGGCGGCGCCTCGGTGAAGACATGGGCGCCGAGCGTGAGATCCTTGTTCTGGGCCAAACGCCAGAAATAGCTGCCGCTAATCTCGACCCCGTTCGATTCGGATACGCGCAGATCCGGCACGAGAAAGCCCGAAACGGCACGCCCGTCGGTGCGCACCGCGAGGCCGGGCAGGGGGACCAGCCGGATGCCGAAGATTTCGAGGTAGGCCCCGGTAAACCGCACCCTGTTGTCGCCCGGATCGTAGACGACCCGGTCGGCGGTGATCCGCCAGCTCGGATCCTTCGGACAGCCCGCGGCGTCGGACACCGCGCAGGCGGTATAGGCTGCGGTCGTGAGAATGATCGTCCCGTCCTCGCCGCGCTCGCCGGCGCGGGCTGCCAGGCGCCCGCCTTCGCGCAATGCGAGCAGCAGGTTCTCCATCGCCCCGGCCTCGAACTCTTCGGTCAGTTCGATCCGGTCGGTGTAGAGCTGGTTGCCCTCTTCATCGACGAAGCGGACGTTGCCGCTGCCCACGATCGCTCCGGTGGCGCGGTTCCAGGTGACCTGGTCGGCGCGTACCGAGCGGTCGGTGCTGCGCAACACGACATTGCCGGTGGCGGTGATCGTCTCGCCGTTGGAATCGTAGGATAGCGTGTTCGCTTCGAATGCGATCTCGTCTTCGCTCGCAGGTGCAGCCGGGGTTCCCTCAGGATCGAGCGGCGGCAGGGGAGTGGTGAGGAGGTCGCGCGATTCCTCGTCTTGCGGTTCGGGGTCCTGCGGTTCGCCGTCCTGCGGGTCGGCCGATTGCCGCGCGCTTGCTGCCGGAGCATCCGCTTCCGGCCCGATCGGCGCCGGCTCGCTCGTCTGAGGGTCGAGGGCGGCATCTCCGTCCTGGGCCAACGCCGGCGTGCCGGAAACGGCGAGCAGCAGGGCGATCCCGCTAGCGCCGGTAGCCCAGCATCCCTTGGGCAAGCGGGTCGATCGGGCTTGCGGGACGTTCGGCGAAGCGGGGAGCATGGCTTGCCTATCGCACCGGTCGGGCCTAATCGCAATCGCCATCGAACGGCGATGCGCCAAGGCGTGCAAGCCGCTTTCCCCGCTGGAATTCCCGGAGCTTTCATGAAGATCGAATTCTCACCCATCCTTCCCGAGGAAACGCGCGTGGTCGCGCACATCGCCGCGGCGGACAGTCTGCCCGAAGGTCTCGAAAAGGCTCTGGCCGAAGGCGCGAAGTCGGCCCGCTTCAAGGGCCGGGCAGGCGAACTGTTCGAAGGCTTCGCCGAGCGCGAGGGCAAAGTCGTTCGGGTGGCGCTGGCGGGCGCTGGCGACGTCGATACCGATGCGCGCGTCGCGAACCTCGAGAAGGCCGGCGCGGCGCTGGCGGCAAAGTACCTGACCTCTGGTGAGAAGCGCCTCGCAATAGATTTCACCAGTAGCGGCCTGTCCGCGGAAGAGGCCGCCGCCGTCATTCTCGGCCTGCGGCTGCGATCATGGCGGCACGATGCCTACCGCACGAAGCTGAAGGACGAGCAGAAGCGATCGCTCGAAGCCGTGGTCGCGGTCGGCGCGCCCGAAGGCACCGAAGCGGCCTGGGCGGTCGAGGCGGCACTGGCGGAAGGCGTCGAATTCACCCGTCAACTGGTGACCGAACCGCCGAACAAGGTGTTCCCGGTGAGCTTCGTAGAGAAATGCCGCGAGGTCTTCGAGGGGACCGGCGCGGAACTGATCGTGCTCGACGATGCGGCGATGGAAGAGCTCGGCATGGGCGCGCTGCTCGGCGTCGGGCAGGGCTCGGCGCAGCCGTCGCGCCTGCTCGCGATCCGCTGGAACGGCGGCGGCAGCGAGGCGCCGACCGTGTTCGTCGGCAAGGGTGTGACCTTCGACACCGGGGGCATCTCGCTCAAGCCCGGCCCGGGTATGGAAGACATGAAGTGGGACATGGGCGGCGCTGGCGCGGTCGTGGGCGGAATGCTCGCGATCACGAAGCGCAAGGCCAGGGCCAATGTGGTCGGCGTTGTCGGTCTGGTCGAGAACATGCCCGACGGCAATGCGATCCGGCCGGGTGACGTGCTCACGTCGATGTCGGGGCAGACGATCGAAGTGCTCAACACCGATGCCGAAGGGCGACTGGTGCTGTGCGACGCGCTCCACTGGGCACAGAAGGAGTTCTCGCCCGAGCGGATCGTCGACTTCGCGACGCTGACCGGCGCGATGGTGATTTCGCTCGGTAGCGAGCACGCGGGCGTGTTCTCCAACGACGACGACCTTGCCGACGACCTGCTCGCTGCGGGCAAGGCGAGCGGCGACAAGCTGTGGCGCCTGCCGCTAGATCCGGCCTACGACAAGCTGATCGACAGCCAGATCGCCGACATGAAGAACGTCGGCCCGCGCCCCGCCGGCTCGATCACCGCGGCCCAATTCCTTCAGCGCTTCATCGACAAGGGCGTGGCGTGGGCGCACTGCGACATCGCGGGTACGGTCTGGGCCGACAAGCCTGGCGCCACCTGGGACAAGGGCGCAACGGGCTACGGCGCGCGCCTGATCGACCGCTTCGTGCGCACCGCTCTCGAAGGGTAGGGCGGCGCAGGGGCATGCGCGTCGGCTTCTATCTCGCGCCGGGTCAACCGGTCGAGCGCGTGCTGCCCCTGATCGCCCGTGCCGCCGCGCGTGCCGGCCGGCGAATGCTGGTCGTAGCGGACGACGACGCCTTGCTCGACCGGATCGGTGGCGCGCTGTGGGAAACCTCTCCGGCAGAGTTCCTCGCCAACGGGCGCGCCGACGCTCCCCACGCGGCGCACCAGCCGGTCCTGCTTTCGCGCGAGTGCGCGGCGGCCAATGGCGCTGCGCTTGTGGCATTGGCCGATGGCATGTGGCGCGAGGAAGCCGAGGGCTTCGAGCGCGCGCTGCTGTTCTTCGACGACAACGGAAGGGCCGCAGCGCGGGCGGTCTGGAGCCGGTTCGACGGACGCGAGGATGTCGATCGCGAATTCCACGAACTCGTCAACGGCAAGTGGGAGCGCAAGCGTTGAGCCTGTGCGTGAAGGGAGAGCGACGATGATGAAAATGGCGATCACCGCATGTGCGGCAGTGTTGGTGGCGGGGTGCGGGTCCGAGAAATCGGGCACTTTCGAAACGGAAGACGGTGAGACCGGCACCTACACCGTCGATCAGTCGGGCGAAGCCGTGACCGCGACCGTCGAGACATCCGAGGGAACGGCACGAATGCAGTCGGGATCCGACGTTCCCCTCGATCTGCCACGTGGCTTCTCGATCTATCCCGGCGCAAAGGTGGTGACCAACACCGTTTTCGACCAGGCGGGCAGCAAGGGCGCGCTGGTGACGATGGCAGCCGGTGCCTCGCCCGAAGACATGATCGCGCACTATCGCCGCCAGGCAGAAGCGGCGGGCGTCGACCTCGAACTCGACATGACCACCGATACGATGCGCATGATCGGCGGCAAGGCGCCCGATGGCTCCGCATTCAGCTTCACCGCCACGGCGGGGGCCGATGGGACGACCGGTCAATTGCTGGTCGGGCAGGCATCCCAGTAGAGGCTGCGCAGCGGCGGGAAGGGCTTGCGGCCCGGACGGAGCGGCGCTAGTTGCGCGCCGCACCTTCCCGCATCCCTGACATCTCGAGGAACACCCCATGGCGGTTACCCGCACCTTTTCGATCATCAAGCCCGATGCCACCCGCCGGAACCTGACTGGCGCCGTCACCAAGATGCTCGAGGACGCCGGCCTGCGTGTCGTCGCCTCCAAGCGCATCCGCATGACCAAGGACCAGGCCGAGGGCTTCTACGCGGTCCACAAGGAACGCCCCTTCTTCGGCGAGCTGGTCGAGTTCATGATGAGCGGCCCGGTGGTCGTCCAGGTGCTCGAAGGCGTCGACGCCGTGAAGCGCAACCGCGACGTGATGGGCGCGACCAACCCGGCCGACGCCGCCGAAGGCACCATCCGCAAGACTTTCGCCGAAAGCATCGAGGCGAACACCGTCCACGGTTCGGACAGTGACGAGAACGCCAAGATCGAGATCGACTTCTTCTTCGACGAAGACGAAATCGTCGGCTGACACGCCGCGCGGGAGCGCTGTTCGCTCCCGACATTACGTGGTATATCCGGCCCGGGTCGCCCCCTGTGCGGAGGCCCGGGCCATGCGTATCGGCATCCTGTTCGCAGCGACTTTCTGCTATCTCACGTTCTTCGCAGCGTTCGTCTATCTCATCGGCTTCGTGGCCGCGTTCGATTCGCTGCCGACCCACGTCGACAAGGGTAACAGCGCGCCGATCGCCATCGCGGCGACAATCGATATAGCGCTCATCGTGCTGTTCGGTCTGCAGCATTCGGCCATGGCGCGGCCTGCGTTCAAGGCGCGTTGGACGCGGATCGTCCCGCCACCGCTCGAACGCTCGATCTACTGCCTCGCCTCGGCGCTGTGCCTGATCGCGCTGTTCGTGTTCTGGCACCCGATCGAAGGAACCGTCTGGTCGGTCGAGGCCCCCGCGGCCCGTACCGCGCTCTGGGCGCTGTTCCTCCTCGGCTGGGGCGTGCTGTTCGTCGCGACGCACCTCATCAACCATTGGGAGCTGTTCGGAATGGCGCAGGCTTGGCGGCACTACCGCGGGGCCGATTCACCGGTGCAGCAATTCCGCACCCCGCTGTTCTACCGGTGGGTGCGCCATCCGATCTACAGCGGCTTCCTGCTCGCGTTCTGGGCGACGCCGGAGATGAGTTACGGGCACCTGCTCCTGGCGGTGGGGTTCACCGCCTACATCTTCATCGGGATCGCTTACGAAGAGCGTGATCTGGTGGGGCATTTTGGCGAGACATATATCACCTACCGGCGGCGCGTCGGGGCGGTTTTCCCCGGGGTCGGGCGCCACCGATAGCATGCCGCAACCTTCGGGCATCTGGCGATTAGGTGCGACTCGAAGGGTGATGTTAAGGGCCGCTGAGCACCGCTCGCTGGTCGAACGATACGGGATCGGGCCGGGCCTGGGCGGAGCGGAAAGCGCAACCATGTTCGATTGGCCTACGCCTGAGCCGATCAGGGTCGTGAAGCGGTATGTCGCCGCGCTGAATGCGCGCGACGCGGAACGCATCGAAGCTCTGCTCGACGATCATATTCGCTTCGTCGACAGCCGGGGTGATTGGATCGAGGGCCGCGACAATGTCGCCACCGCCACCCGTCGCTTCTTCGACCTCGAGCCCAACTTCCAGCTGCACGACGTGAAGATCGTGATGCATGCCGGCGAGGTTCTCCTCAAGGGACGCGTGTCCGCGCAGGAAGAACGGCTGACCCATGACACGCTCTGGCGCGCACGCACGCGGCGCGGAAAGTTGTCCCATTGGCAGAGCTACGGCGAGGATTCGCCCGCCTTGGCGAGGATACTCATGCCCGAGGCCGTTCGCACCACCGAAGCCGCCTGACTGGCAGGGGCTTCCGCCCGTTCGTCGTTAAAGTTCGCGATATGGTGAGCATGGTCGAGATGGGGCGACTGCGTCGCTTGCGCCATTTCCCGTCGCATCGCCGCCTTGGCGGGTTCGTCGAGTGGCCCTAGCCCCAAGGCCGCATAGACAGCCTCCATTTCCCCCAGCCAGTCGGTACCGAGCCGATCGAAATCGATTGCGACGACGGGCCCATCGAAATCGGCCAACGCACGCGCGGCGCGATCGTCGCGGAGTGCGATCTTGCGTCGCCATTCAGCCTCGATCGCCGGGAGGTCGACCTGGTTCGACTGGATCGCCATCTGGTTCGCCACGAGCGAGACGGAGCTGCGCAGGGTCTCTTCGCTGCATCGCTGTGAGACGACGATGCGCGCCTCAGGAAACTGCGTCAGCAACGCGGGAACGTCTTCCGCGAATTGCGGAACCTTCATCACCCGGCGCCGCATTGCGCTTCCGTGGTGCGCCGCATCAGTGCGCAGAATTCGGGCGAACTCGCGATAGACAGGCGCCGGATCGCGCGCCTCGCTCCACGCGGTGAAAGCGGGGATCCGCCATTGCGCCTCGTAAGCGCAATGGTCGAGCGCGGCGGCGAGCCAGCCCAGCTCCTCGTCGGCGCGCGCCGCGCCGAACGGGTGGATCGTGTCCAGCCACGGGTCGAGCCGCCGCGCGAGCGCGAGCGCGAGGCCGCTCTTGAGCGGGCGCAGGTCGGGCCGTGCGGGGACCGGGTGCCAGCTGTCGCAGAACCGCGTCGCGCAGTGACGCGGGTCGGCCGCGAGCAGGCGATGGACGCGCGTGGTTCCGCTACGCATCTGCCCGACGACCAGGATCGGCGCCGCGATGTCGGTGGCGAGCAGGTCCGGCCGTGCGCGCCATAGCCGCCCGAGTTCGAGCCGGTGACGGATCGCGCGGATCAACTGGCCGTGCGCGATGCACCGGCCGAGAGGATTGAGCGCCGCCTCCGCCTGGATCGACCCAGCGAGCCGTGTCAGGCGATCCCTGAAATCGGCGACATCGGCTTCGTCGCGCCCGCCCCATTCGTCCTCCGCCGAGAAGCCTCGCGCGGCCTTGTCCCACAGCGCATCGGGTCCGAGCGGGGGGTGATCGAGCCAGCCTTTCGTTCAGGCCTTGTCGAGCCAGCGGTTGAGCCGGTCCAGC
>CAMPGP010000031.1 GCA_946885545.1 uncultured Altererythrobacter sp. | reverse complement strand
CGCGCGCGAGCATCACCTGGCCGACGATCTCGCCCGGCGTAAGGTTGCGCACAAGCTTCATCGTGCCGGTGTGGCAGAACGTGCAGTTCAGCGTGCAGCCGACCTGGCTCGATACGCAGAGCGTGCCGCGGTCGGCATCGGGGATGAAAACCATCTCGAACTCGTGCCCGTCGGGCGTGCGCAGCAGCCACTTGCGCGTGCCGTCGGTCGAATGCTGCGCCTCGACCACCTGGGGTCGGCCCACGACGAAGCGTTCGGCGAGCCAGGGGCGCATCGTCTTGGCGATGTCGGTCATCGCCTCGAACTCGGTCGCGCCCCGGTGGTAAAGCCAGTGATAGACCTGCTTGGCGCGTAGCTTCGCCTGCTTGGGATCGAGGCCAGCGTCGGCAAACAGCTCGGCGATGCGCGTCTTGGGCAACCCGAGCAGGTCCGTGCGGCCGTCCGCGCGCGGCGTGATGTCGCGCGCGACGGGGACCGGATCGACCGGTCCGGGAATGGGCATCAGCGAAGTGTGGGTCATTGCGCGGCGCATATAGTGCCGAGCGCGGCGCAACGCAAAGACCGCTTGCTTTCCCTTCGATGCGCGGGCGTGCGCGAATGCCGAACAGGCATGGTCGGTTCCCGCTTTTCGTCGACCAAATTCATCGGTTCATCGTCCCACATGTGGCTGAAACGCAACATGAAAATCGTTGTCTCCCGTTCATGAAACCGGATCGTGAGACCCGCCGTTTGGGTGGTCCATGCGCAAGGTCAACGGGCCACGCAGGACAACCAATGGAGTACTTATGAAAAAGACGATCGCACTTATCGCCACCGGGTCGCTCGTGGCTCTGGCCACCCCCGCGATTGCGCAGTCCGCCGACGACTCGCCGTTCAACGGCGCCCGCATCGGCGTTGTCGGCGGTTACGACCAAAGCGGCGCCGGCAGCAGCGTCGACGACGATACCGACGACAACAACAACGACCAGTCGATCGAAGGCATCGGCTACGGCGTCGAGGCGGGTTACGACATCGACACCGGCGGTGCGGTGATCGGTCTCGAGGGCGAGTATCTCGAATCGACCGCGGACACCAAGTTCGAAAACGGCGACTTCGAAGGCTTCGGTCTCGGCAGCGTCGACAGCAACCGCGACCTTTACGTCGGCCTGCGCGCGGGCGCCAAGGTGGCGCCGAACACCCTGGTCTATGCCAAGGGCGGCTACACCAACGCCAAGTACAACATCCTCTCGAACGACGGCACGACCGAATTCAGCAACGACATCGACACCGACGGCTACCGAGTCGGCGCGGGCGTCGAATACGCGATGAACTCGGGCGTCTACATCAAGGGCGAGTATCGCTACTCAAACTATTCGGAAGCCGAAATCGACATGGAAGGAACGCTGGCCGACAGCGAGCGCTTCGACGTCGACCTCGATCGTCACCAGGTCATGGCGGCGGTCGGTTACCGCTTCTGAACCAAGCGAAACGAAGGCGAATGGGAAGGGCGGAGCTACGGCTCCGCCCTTTTCATGTCATCGATTAACAGTTGCGCAGCCGATCGTGGCGGCGTCCATCGCCGTCGCCGCGCCTGCCAGGTTGTAGCTGTCGGAAAAGCGGCGGCCGCGACTGTCGCGCGCGCTCACGGTCATTCGCCCGGTAGAGCGCATCGCAGCGACGATCGCTGCGTCCATCGCGCGGTCCTGCGCCCATGCGTCGCCGCCCCCGCCGGTGAGCGCGAAGCGGCGGCCCCCGAGGCGGAGCGAGATGGCCGAACCCTCGGCGAGTTTGCGCGACAAGCGCAAGTGGACCTGCCCACGCACGTCGCGGCGAGGCCAGGTGCCGATGCTGGCGAAGGCGCGGTAGTCGCTCGCCCGGCTCGTCGGCAGCGGTCGCGCGATGGCGTAGCAGCGCGGCACGCTGGCGTCGCGAAAGGCTCCCCAGCCAGAGAACATCCCGAGGCTGTCGCGCGCGGACAGCGGCGCCGCGAGCGCAAGCAGGGCGAGGGCGGGGATCGCGAATCTATGCATAGTCGATCGCGACGACTTCCCATTCCTTCTCGCCACCCGGCAGCCGCACGGTCCGCAAGTCGCCCACGACCGCCCCGCGCAAGACGCGCGCCATCGGGCTCGACCAGCCGATCCGGCCGGCGCTCGCATCCTGCTCGTCGTCGCCCACGAGGGTCACCGTCTTGCGCGCATCGTCCTCGTCGGCGAGTTCCACCGTGGCGCCGAAGAAGGCGCGGCCGCGATCGGGCTGCTCGGACGGGTCGATCACCCGCGCCGCCTTCATCCGGCGCGCGAGATGCGCGAGCTCGCGATCGATCTCGCGCATCCGCTTGCGGCCGTAGATGTAGTCGCCGTTCTCGCTGCGGTCGCCGTTGCCCGCCGCCCAGCTCACGATCTCGACGATCGCGGGCCGCACTGTGCCGAGCAGGTGGTCGTAGCGCGCCTTCAGCGCTGCATATCCTGCCGGGGTTATCGGGTTGGTCTTGGCGGTCGCGGGCATCGGCGCTTCATAAGCACGTTCGCCGGGCAGACGGCAAGATCGGCCCCGAAGATCAACCCGGCGTGGACTTGCCGATGAACTGGCTGACCCCCTTGGGCTGCCCATAACGGACCCGATCGGGATACATCGCCTCGTAGGTGACGGCGTTCTCGATCACCCGCTGGACGTAGTTCTTGGTCTCGAAGATCGGAATCTCCTCGATCCAGCGGAGCCAGTCGACCGAGCCGTTGCGCGGATCGCCGTTGGCGCGCAGCCACTTGTTCACGTTGCCGGGGCCCGCATTGTAGGCCGCGACCGCAAGCGGATAGCTGCCCCCGTAGTAGTCCATCATGCGCGCGAAATAGGCGTCGCCCAGCCGCACGTTGTATTGCGGGTCGCCGGTCAGCCCGCCGTAGTTGTAGCTCATGCCGAGCATGCCGGATTGCTCGCGCGCGGTGCCGGGCATCAGCTGCATCAGCCCGCGCGCACCGGCATGGCTGATCCGATCCTCGTCGAACTCGCTTTCCTGCCGCGCGATCGCGTGGACGATGGTGAAGTCGGTGCCGGCCGGTTGCGACACCGTGGGGAAGCCGACGCGTTCGAACCCGGGAATGTTCTTCTCCGGCGCGGCGCGCCCGATCACTACCGCGAGCTCGGGCAGGCGCAGTTCCTGCGCCAGTTCGGCGACGAGCTGCATCTCGGCCGCATCGTCGGCCCAACCGGCGAGTTCGGTGAAGAAATAGCGCTCGGTGCGCCAGTCGCTGCCGCCGCGGGCAAGCTCGCGCACCGCGAGCGCCAACGGATTTGAACGGAACGCGGCGCGCTGCTCCGCCGTCGGCTGCGCCGTGGCGCCGCCCCCGAAGGCCGGGGCCGAACGGCCGAGGCGCTCAAGCGCGAGAAGCCCGTAGAAGTATTCCGGATATTGCGCGGCCATTTCCCAATAACGGCGCGCCTCGCTCTGATTGCCCGCGCGGTTCGATGCGAGCCCGGCCCAGTAGAAACCCTTGGACCGCGTCTGCGGGGTGCGCGCGGCATTGCCGTAGCGATAGAATAGTGGCGCCGCGGCGTTGCCGTCCCCCAGGTTCCACAGCGCCTTGGTGCCGCCGAGCCACATAAGCGAGGTATAATCGTCGCGCAGGCGATAGCTCATGCCCGAGATGTCCGCGCCGGGCATGAAGAGATCGTCGACCTTGGCGGCGATCTGCGCCGCGGGCCGCGCACCGGCACCGCGCGCGATGCGCAGCGCTTCGGTCACGAAGTCCTCGGGGTCGTAGGCGGGGCCGTTGAACGCGGGGCGATTGGCCAGCACGTCGATTGCCTGGGGCAGGCGCCCGTTCGCGCGGTGCTGGCGCGCCAGCGTATAGACGTAGCCCGGAAATGCCTGCGCGTTCGATGGCACGCGGATGCCCGACGAGGCCGGATCCTGCCCCTGCAACAGCGAAAGCTGTGCCATCGCGATGTCGCGATAGCCGGGCGAGACGTTGACCATGTGGCGCGCGGCGGCATCGGCCTTGCCCTGCCACAGCAGCGCGGTCATCCGCGCGTCCTGGTCTTCCTGCGTGAAACGCGAACCGAACATGCCGAGCATGTAGGCCTCGGCCGGCGTGCTCATGTCTCCGCCGCGCCAGGCGGCCCGCGCGGTCTCGAACGCTTCGGGCCGCTGGAGCCCGGCTAGCGCGAGGGCATAGCGCGCCCTCGCAGGATTGGTCTGCGGCGGGTTGCGGTCGAAATAGGCGACCAGCGCTTCGGAACTGGGCGCGCCGCTTTCGAGAGATTCTTCCGCGTTGGCGCGGATCACGTCCATGCGCGGAAACTCGGGATAGGCGAGCGCGAAACCGGCATAGGCGTCGAAGCCCATCCGGTCGTTGCTGGTCAGCAGCTTCCAGCGTTCGACCGCCTGCCCGATCTGCGACGGGACGCTTGCGACCATCGATTGGCGCGCTCTGTCGACCGCGTCGGCCTGGGCAGCGAGGGGAACCGAGCCGGTGACCACCGTGCTCGCGAGAAAGGCAAGTCCATACAATGAAATACGTGTCATACTGGACATGGTGCCCCCCGTCTCCTTATCAGGCGCTGAATGAAAGTTCCCGCGCGTGAAATTCATTCCGCGCTATGGGCAATGGCGAGGTTCCAGACAATGTTCTCCGGCTCGATTCCGGCTCTTGTGACTCCTTTTCGCGACGGATCGTTCGACGAGGCCGCGTTCCGCCGCCTGGTCGACTGGCAGATCGAGAACGGCAGCAAGGCGCTCGTCCCCTGCGGCACCACCGGCGAGGCCTCGACGCTCTCCAATGCCGAGCATCACCGGGTGATCGAAATCTGCATCGAGCAGGCTGCCGGGCGCGTGCCCGTGATCGCCGGCTGCGGCAGCAACGACACGATGAACGCGCTGCTGCACATGAACTTCTCGAAGAAGGCCGGCGCCGCCGCGGGCCTGTGCGTCGCGCCCTACTACAACCGGCCCAAGCAGGCCGGGTTGATCGCGCATTTCAGCTATCTCGCCGAGCATTCGGACCTGCCGATCGTGCTCTACAACGTGCCCGGCCGCACGGTGACCGACATCGAGCCCGAGACGGTATGCGCACTGGCCAAGCGCTATCCCGACCGGATCGTCGCGATCAAGGACGCCAGCGGCGACCTCAGCCGCGTGACCGACCACCGCATGGGCATTGGCAAGGACTTCTGCCAGCTTTCGGGCGACGACGAACTCGCGTTGCCTGCCAATGCCGCGGGCTCGGTCGGCTGCATTTCGGTGACCGCCAACGTCGCCCCCGCGCTCTGCGCCCAGTTCCAGCAGGCCTGCGCCGACAACGACCTGGTCGAGGCGCGCCGCCTCAACGATCTGCTCTATCCGCTGCACTACGCCATGTTCGAAGACGCGAGCCCCGCGCCGGTGAAATACGCGCTCAGCCGCGTGCACGACTGGATCCTCCCGGGTGTCCGCCTACCGCTGGTCGAATGCTCGGACCACGCGAAGGCTGCGGTCGATCAGGCGCTGGAACACGCGGGGCTGGTTTGACGCGAGAAAAGCGAAATGGCCGCTTTCCTACACGCCCTGCGTTCGCTAGCGTCCGGGCAGCTCTTTCGCATGGTTTGCCTCAATGTCAGGCGGCGCGCCGTCAGTGCCAGGGCAGTCGAATCCAGGTGGCGCGAAAGCCACACACGCTATCCGCGAAACTCCGATAAGCACCTGACAGGAAAAAGCTTTTTCCGGAAAGTCACACCTTTTCAAACTTGATTGTCGGTAACACCCTAGATCACCTCGTCCTCGTCGAGCAGCGGCTGGGCGGGGCCTTCGGGTTCGCTCGCGCGGATCGCTTCGGTAATCGAGCCGATCCGGTCGCCCGCGAGGTCGAGGTGCGCGACTTCGGCGACGTGGAACAGCGCATCGCCCTGGTTGACCACCGGCAGCGTCGCATGGCCGATCACGATCCCGTCGATCGGGCTGACCATCTCGCGCTGGTCCTCGCCCAACAGCCCCCCGACGGTCGCCAGCACTTCGCCCTTGTGCACGGTGTCGCCCGACTTGCGGCGGCGGTGCGTCACCCCGCCGCGCGGCGCGCGCACCCACAGGCTGCGGTTCGAGCGCGCGGGAATGCCGACGACCGAGAGCCCGTCGTCCATCGGCAGCATGCCGATATGCGCGAGGACGCGCAGCACGCCGCGCGTGCCAATGTCGATCGACAACCTGTCCCAGCGCAGCGCCTCGCCCGCCTCCATCAGCAGCATCGGCGTTTCGCGCTCGTGCGCCAGCGCGCGCATCGAGCCGGGGCGCAGCGGGCTCTCGACGATGACCGGCGCGCCGAAGGCCATCGCTAGTTCGACCAGATAGGGATCGTCGGCCGCGATGCGGACCTGCGGCAGGTTGTAGCGGTGGACCGCGGCGCTGTGGATGTCGATCCCGAGGTCGGCGGGCGCGATCACGTGCTCGAGGAAGCAGTTCGCGAGCTGCGCCGCGAGCGAACCCTTGCTGCTGCCGGGAAAGCTGCGGTTGAGGTCGCGCCGATCGGGCAGGTAGCGGCTGTGCTGAAGAAACCCGAACACGTTGACCGCGGGCGCGAAGATCACCGTCCCGCTCAACAGTTCCGGCGCGATCCGGGCGATCAGCTTCTGGACGATTGCCGTGCCCACGATCTCGTCGCCGTGGATCGCCGCGCTGACGAACACCGTCGGGCCGCCCCTGGCGCCGTTGACCACGTGCAGCGCGAGCGTCGCGGGAACGCCGGTTGCCAGATGGCTGACCGGGATGTCGATTGCGCGCGCCTCGCCCGGATCGATCGTCTCGTCCGCTATGGTGAAGCTGCGCCCCGCTCTTCCGGCCGGTTCCATGGCTGTCCGATCCCCTGTTGCACCCGCGACCGGCTTGCCACGGGAGCGGGGGGAGGAGAAACGAAATCGCGCCGCAGGGCTTTTCCCGCCAGCCGCGAGCGCCTACATGCCGCGACCTTATGGCCCGTCCAAAACCCGCCACTTTCGACAAGCTCAAGACCGTCGCCGAAAACCGGCGTGCGCGGTTCGACTATTTCATCGAGGACAAGCTCGAGGCGGGGATCGCGCTGCACGGCACCGAAGTGAAGGCCCTGCGTGCGGGCGAGGCTTCGATCGCCGAAAGCTACGCCGAGGTGCGCGACGGGCAGGTCTGGCTGGTCAACGCCAACGTTCCCGAATTCAGCCACGGCAACCGCAACAACCACGAGCCGCGCCGCCCGCGCAAGCTGCTGCTTCACGCGCGCGAGATCGAGAAGCTGCTCGGCGCGGTCGAGCGCAAGGGCATGACGCTCGTGCCGCTGTCGGTCTATTTCAACTCCACCGGCCGGGCGAAGGTCGAACTCGCGCTGGCCAAGGGCAAGCAGGCGCAGGACAAGCGCCACACGATCAAGGAGCGCGACTGGAAGCGCGACAAGGCGCGCCTGATGCGCGAAAAGGGCTGATAGCGGCGGCGCATTCAGGCGTTGGCCATTCGCCGGGCGCTACCCATATCGCCCGCCATGACCGCTTCGTCAGATTTCGCACCACCGGGCTTGCCCTTGCCGCCGCGCACGCGCATTGCGGCGGCACGACGATGACCGGCAAACGATCCAAGACCTTCCTCGCCGATTTCCTGCGCAAGCACATGCCGACGCGCGAGGAGATGGCCGAGAACAAGTACCTCGCCCCGATCGCGCATCGCTTCCTCAGCCCCGAGCTGTGGCGGTTCACGCGCCGCTCGGTGCCGCGCGGGGTGGCGCTCGGCATGTTCGCAGCGTTCATCGTTCCGGTCGGGCAGATATTCCTCGCCGCCTTCCTCGCGCTCCCGGCGCGCGCGAACGTGCCGCTCTCGGCCGTCGCCACCTTCGTCACCAACCCGTTCACCCTCCCGTTCTGGCTGCTCGTGGCGAACAAGGTTGGGCGCTTCGTGCTCAAGGTGGATGCGGTCACGACGGGCGTCGCGAACGACGAACTCGCGAGCGGGCGCTGGGCCTTCGCGATAGAGGCATTCGAGGTCGCCGGGGTCACCGCCTTCGGCTTCATCGTTCTATCGATCGTCTCGGCCGCGGCCGGATATCTGCTCTCGAGCGTGATCTGGCGCTGGGTGGTAGGGCGCAAGCGCCAGCGCCGCCTGCGCCAGATGGAAGACCGGCTCGACGAGCGGCTCAAGGCTCAGGAAGGCTGATGGCGACCGCCGCGGAGCAGGGCGGCGGGCGATTGCCTCTCGCCGCGGGGATCGTCGGCGCGCTGGCCGCGAGCGCGGTGATCGTGTGGCTGGTTTCCGGCAATGGAGCGATGGCGCTCGGCTACGCGATCGGGCTCGCCGCACTGATGTCCGCCGGATACGCCTTTGCCCGGATGCGCGTGCAGACGGCGGAGGAAGGCTTCGCCCAACCCGACTGGTCGGTGACCGTTGCTGCGATCGAGCGGGCGGGGACGGCGATCGCGGTGACGGACAGGGCCAACCGGCTGGTTTGTGCCAACGGCGCCTTCGCAGACTGGTTCGGGATTTCCGCCGCGCCCCCCAACTTGCCGCTCGACCGGGCCTCGCTCGAAAGCCTGGTGCGCGCCGCGCGCGAGGCGTGGCGAGATGGCCGCAGCACGGCGGAGCACCTCGTGCACGAGGACGGCACGGGATCGTGGCGGGCAGAAGCCGAACGGGCGGGGCGCGGCGAGGATTATCTGGTGTGGCGCTTCGCCGCGCTGACGATCGAGGATCCGGTTGCGCGGCTGGCCGAATGGGTGACCGGTCCGTTCGGCGCGTTCCTCTCGCAATCGGGGATCGAGGCTGCCGTCGTCGGCGCCGACGGTACCGTGCGGGCAGCGAGCGCCGGTTTCGCCGCGCGCGCGAGCGGCGATCCGGCGGCCACGCTGGCGGGCCAGGAATTCGTGGCCCAGCTGCGATCGGACGATCGCGAGCGCATCTACTTCGCGCGCGAGGGCCGCCGCGGCACGCCGCAGATGCTGGTTCAGGTATCGCTCGCCGATCCCGACGCGGCGCGTCCGGCTCGCGCGGACGAGGCACCCTCGCTCATGCTGCTGGTGGATAGCGGCGTGGGCATCGGCGGCGGCTGGGAAGGCGGCGGAACGGGTGCCGCGACGCCACAGCTCGAGGCGCTTCTCGGCGCATTGCCGCTGGGCCTCGCGATGACCGACCGCGACGGCCGCCTGCTGTTCGCGAACGAGGCGTTCCTCCGCGCGGTCGAGCGCGAGCGCAAGGGGCTGCCGCCGTTTCCCTCCGATCTGGTCGTCAAGGAAGACAAGGGGGCGCTCGCCGATGCCGTGCGTCGATATGCGAAGGGCCCCGCAGCGAGCGGCGACATGGCGGTGCGGCTGTGGCACCAGCCCGACGATCCCGTTTCGCTCGGCCTCGCGGGCGTTCGCGGCCTCGGCGATGCGGCGGTCCTGCTCAGTCTCGCCGATTCGACCGAGGAAACCCGATTGAAGCGTCAGGTCGCGCAGGCGACCAAGATGCAGGCGGTGGGCCAGCTCGCAGGTGGCGTGGCGCACGATTTCAACAATGTGCTGACCGCCATCATCGGCTACTGCGATCTCATGCTGCTGCGCCATACGCCGGGCGACAGCGACTACGACGACATTCAGCAGATCCGTGCGAACTCGAACCGCGCGGCAAGCCTCACCCGACAGTTGCTCGCCTTCAGCCGGCAGCAGACGCTGCGGCCCGAAGTGCTGCAATTGCCCGACGTGGTGAGCGAGGTGAGCCAACTGCTCAAGCGCCTGCTGGGCGAAAAGATCGAGTTCAAGGTTCACCACGACCGCGATCTCGGCCCGGTTCGCGCCGATCCGCAGCAGCTCGAGCAGGTCATCGTCAACCTCGCGGTCAATGCCCGCGACGCGATCCATTCGCGCGGCGACGGCATCGGCAAGCTGACCCTCGCGACCCGCCGGGTGACCGCGGGCGACGTGCGCAAGATGGGTTCGGATATCGTCCCCGTGGCGGACTACACGGTGCTGGTGGTTCAGGACACCGGCGGTGGGGTTCCGCCGGAATTGCTCGGCAAGATCTTCGAGCCGTTCTTCACCACGAAGGAACAGGGCAAGGGCACCGGCCTCGGCCTCTCGACGGTTTACGGCATCGTCAAGCAGTCGGGCGGCTTCATCTTCGCCGACAACATGGCTAGCGCGAGCGGCACGCCCGAGGGCGCGCGCTTCACGATCTACCTGCCTGTCCATCGCGGCGGGGGCGACGTGCGCGGCGCGGGTGCGGCGCAAGTGCGCGCCACCAGCGAATGGTCGGGCGGGGGCCGCGTGTTGCTGGTGGAGGATGAGGACATGGTCCGCGCCGTCGCCGAGCGCGCGTTGACGCGGGCAGGCTACACCGTCACCACCGCTGCGGACGGCGAGGAGGGGCTGGCCGCGATTGCGAACGGGGGCGAATTTGATGTCGTCGTGTCCGACGTCGTGATGCCGGGTATGGATGGGCCCGCGATGGTTCGCGCGATCCGCAGGGCGAAGCCTGAAATACCCGTGCTGTTCATGTCCGGCTACGCCGAGGAACAGCTGCGCAGCCAGATTGACCTCTCCGACATGTACTTCATCGCGAAGCCGTTCAGCGTGAAGCAGATCGGCGACAAGGTCGGACAAGTCCTCGCTGCCAAGCGCCAAGCATAAATCGATCCAAAACGGCGTGAATGGGTAGGTAACTGCCCTCAGTAGGGTGTCGTTCAGACCTTGTGGTACCAATATTCGGTGCTCCGGTACTTCCGGGGCATCCGGGGGTAGTCATTTTTCTTCGCTCGCGAGATCAGCGGTTTCGGACAGGTTTGGCCAGCGCGAAGTCGTGACCCCGGCAGACTGCAATACAGGGGAACCGAAATGAACAAATACAGCAGGATAATCGCCGCCCTCTCGCTCGGAGCGATGCTGACCGTGCCGGGCACGGTCCAGGCACAAGACAAGTACCTCGGCGAGATATTCCAGGTCGGGTTCAGCTTCTGTCCCGTCGGTTCGCTCGAGGCGGCGGGCCAGACGCTGGCGATCAACACCAACACGGCACTTTTTTCACTCTACGGAACAACCTACGGCGGCAATGGTCAGGTCAATTTCATGCTGCCCGATCTTCGCGGACGCACCCCGATGGGTCAGGGTCAGGGACCCGGGCTCTCGCCGCGCCAGATGGGAGAAGAGACAGGGGTGGAGAGCACGACTTTGACGATAGCGCAAATGCCCGCGCACAATCACTTGCCGCGCATTTCGGTGGCCCGGGCCAATGCCGACTCGCTCAATCCGATCAATAACAGCTTCGCGCGCGGGGCAAGCGACACGTACCTCGACACCGCCGCGCCCGATCCGGCCAGCTTGATGAACCCCGGCACGGTCGTTTCGAATACGGTGGGTAACAATCAGCCCGTAAGCACGATGTCCCCCGTTCTCGTGACGCGTTTCTGCGTCGCCACGCAGGGAATCTTCCCGTCACGACCATAGGCCGCTCCCGGCCTCGGCGGCGCCTTCGGTAGGTTTGCGTCGCCGAGCCGGGAATATCGTGATATTCCCGCGCGTTCACACACGCTATCCGAGCATGCGCCGCAGGCGCACCGGTGTTCGAAAAAATGGGGGACTCGCGTGAAGACCTACCGCAACCTTGCCGCTTCCGCATGCTTCGCGGCGCTCGTGATGGCTTCGGGCGGTGCATCTGCCCAGCGCGAGACCGAGTTCGACCCCGATGCCACCGCTCAGGGCGACGTTTCGGTCACGATCTACAACAACGGACAGGCGCTGGTGCAGGACGTGCGACAGCTGCCAATCGCGCAGGGACGCGGCCGGATCGAGTTTCCCGACGTATCGGCGCAGATCCGGCCCGAGACGCTGAGCTTCAACGCCGAAGGCGCCGGCATCGTCGAGCAGAATTTCGATTTCGACCTGCTCACGCCGTCGAAGCTGATGGAAAAGGCGATCGGCCAGACGATCACGCTGGTTCGGACCAATCCCGCCACCGGAGTCGAGACGCGCGAACGCGCTACCGTGCTTTCGACCGCGGGCGGGGTCGTGGTGAAGATCGGCGACCGGATCGAGGTGTTGCGCGACGACGGCCTGCCGGTACGCGCGGTGTTCGACCGCGTTCCGCCCAACCTGCGCGCGCGCCCGACGCTGTCGGTCACGGTCGAGAGCGAGCGCGGCGGCACGCGCCCCGCCTCGATCCGCTATCTCACACCCGGGCTCGGCTGGTCGACCGATTATGTCTCGCTCTACGACGAGGCCAAGGGCACGATCGACATGCAGGGCTGGGTAACGCTGACAAATCAGACCGGCACCACCTTTCACCGCGCGGATACGCTGCTGGTTGCCGGCAATCCGAGCGGCGGGGGCAATGCGAGGAACTATCGCGGACGTCCGGTACCGCCGCGGCCGCAATCGGGCATGGTCCGCCCGGGCACCGAGAGCGCGGATCGCGAGCAGGTCGGCGATTTCTATCTCTATCCGATCGCCGAGCGGACGACGATCGCCAACAACCAGACCAAGCAGGTCAGCTTTCTCGACGTGCAGGGCGTGCCCGCGCGCAAGGTCTATGCCCGCACCGTGGGCTGGCTCGCGAACGACGACGCGCCTGTCAACGTCTCGAGCGAGATAGCGTTCTCCTCGTCGCGCGACGGCGGGCTCGGCGATGCGCTGCCCGCGGGCACGGTTCGTTTCTATCAACGCGACAGCGAGGGCACACCGCAGTTCATCGGCGAAAACGCGATCGGTCATACTCCGATGGGGAGCGAGCTGAGCCTGCGGACCGGCGATGCGTTCGATATCTTCGTCCAGGCCGAAGTCGAAAGCCGCGAGGAGATCACCGCGGCCGAGTGGGAAAAGAGCGCGCGCTACCGCGTCATCCGCAATGGCGAAGTGGTCGAGGAGCTCGAGGTCGAGCGGCCGAAGACCTTCTACCGCACGACGATGCGCTACACGCTGACCAACGCCAAGGACGTGCCGGTCGAGGTCGACCTGGTTCAGGCCGGGCTCGACCGCGGCTGGTGGGGCAACGACTATCGCATCATCAGCGAGGACCTGCCGGGCGAGCAACTCAATCTCGATCGGCGCAAGTGGACCGTACCCGTGCCTGCCGAGGGTGAGCGCGAGGTCCGCGTTACCTACGAAGCGCGGTACTGAGCGGGGCAGGGCGATGCGGCGCGCCGCGCTCTTCCTGTCGCTGGCGATGGTCGCGGGTCAGCCCGCCGGCGCACAATCGCGCACGCCGGTCGAGGCATCCAACCCGTCGGCGCTCGCGGTCACCGTCTATCGTGATCCCACACGTGACGAATCCGAGGCGATGGACCCAGACTGGCCCGAAGGCTTCGCGATGATCAGCGAAACTCGCACCGTCACCCTGCCCCCGGGCGAAAGCACGGTGCGGTTCGAGGGCGTGGCCGAGGGCATGGTCGCGGTCAGCGCGATCGTTACCGGGCTTCCCGGCGGGACGATCGAGAAGAACCGCAATGCCGAGTTGCTCTCGCCCGCCGCGCTGGTCAACGGCGCGCTCGGCAACCGGGTGACGATCACGCGCACCAACCCGGCGACGGGGCAGGCCAGGAGCGAACAGGCAGTCGTGCGCACCCGCGCCGATGGCGGGCTCGTGCTCCAGTCGAGCGAGGGCTACGAGGCGGTGCGTTGCGCCGGGCTGCCCGAGAAGCTGACCTTCGACCGCATCCCCGCCGGGCTCTCCGCGCAGCCGGTGTTTTCGATCGACACGCGCGATGCAAGCGGCGGAACTTACGAGGTCGTGTTGACCTACCTCGCCTGGGGCTTCGAT
>CAMPGP010000030.1 GCA_946885545.1 uncultured Altererythrobacter sp. | reverse complement strand
GCTACCTCAAGATCTCCGAGGGCTGCAATCACTCCTGCGCCTTCTGCATCATCCCCGCCCTGCGCGGAAAGCTCGCCAGCCGCCGGGTCGACGCGGTGCTGCGCGAGGCCGAGAAGCTCGTCGCCGCGGGGACCAGGGAGCTGCTGGTCATCAGCCAGGACACCTCGGCCTACGGCGTCGACATCCGCCACGAGGAGCGGATGTGGAAGGACCATCCGGTCCGCGCCCACATGACCGACCTCGCCCGCGAGCTAGGCCAGCTGCGCACGCCGGAGGGCGAGGTGCCGTGGGTGCGGCTGCACTACGTCTACCCCTACCCCCACGTCGACGCGGTGATCCCGCTGATGGCCGAGGGGCTGCTGACGCCTTACCTCGACATTCCGTTCCAGCACGCCGCGCCCAAAGTGCTCAAGGCGATGAAGCGCCCGGCGAACGAGGCCAAGGTGCTCGAGCGCATCAAGCAATGGCGCCAGATCGCGCCCGACCTGACCATCCGTTCGAGCTTCGTGGTCGGCTTCCCTGGCGAAACCGAGGACGATTTCCGCTACCTGCTCAACTGGCTCGAGGAAGCGCAGCTCGACCGGGTCGGTGCGTTCCGCTTCGAACAGGTCGAGGGCGCCGCGGCGAATGCCCTGCCCGATCCGGTGCCCGAGGCAATCAAGGAAGAACGCTACGCCCGGCTGATGGAAGTGACCGAGCGGATCAGCGCCGCCAAACTCGCCGCCAAGGTCGGGCGCACGCTGCCAGTGATCGTCGACGAAGTCGGCGAACCCGACGAGGACGGCGATATCGGCGCGACCGCGCGCAGTCAGGCCGATGCGCCCGAGATCGACGGGCAGGTCTACCTGCGCAACGTGGGGGCGGAACTGCAGCCGGGCGACATCATCGACGTGACGATCGAGGATGCCGACGCGCACGATCTCTACGGCGTGCCTGCAGCGCGCTGACGCGGCTCGGTGGCCGCGAGCGACCGAGACATGGACCGGTTGTTACACTGTCCTGAGACAGAAAAGCCTCGCCCCGTCGCGAACAGATGAGCATGCCCGCCCGTCCCAGTTGCCTGCGCGCGCGATGATGGAGTGGATCGACGGTTGGAATGAGCCGGTGCGAGACCAGACTGGCGGAGCGGGTGTACGAAAATGTTTCCCTCGCCCAATCTTATTGCAATTGATTATCATTGACGCAGGTGGCCCCGGCGCATAGGCGGCGGCGCATGCGACGCAGCACGATCCGCGCCTGGTATCTGGTCCACAAGTGGAGCAGCATCGTGCCCACGGTGTTCCTGCTGATGCTGTGCGTGACCGGGCTGCCGTTGATCTTCCACGACGAGATCGAAGGGCTCGAAGGCGTCGACTACGAGACCGCGCTGCCCGGGGCGCCTTCGGCCGAGAGCGGCGTACCGCTCGACTCCATGCTCGCGGCCGCGCTGGCGGAACGGCCGGGCGAAGTGCCGCTGTTCATGGCGTTCAGCCAGGAAAGCCCGCTGCTCACCGTCACCACGGGCCCCACACCCGACGCCGCGGGCGAGGACATGACGCTGCTATTCTTCGACCGCGCGAGCGGCGAATCGCTCGGCCCAGCGCCCGGCGGCGGAGTGATGGACCTCCTGCTCCAGCTCCACACCGACATGTTCCTGGGCCAGCCGGGCATGTGGTTCCTCGGCGCGATGGGTGCGTTGATGGTGGTCGCGCTCGTTTCCGGCACCGTGCTCTACGCGCCGTTCATGCGGCGGCTGCGCTTCGGCACGCTGCGGATGGACAAGAGCCGCAGGGTCGGACGGCTCGACCAGCACAATCTCGGCGGGATCGTGATCCTCGCCTGGGCGCTAGTAGTCGGCGGCACGGGCATGATCAACGCCTTCGCCGATCCGCTGGTCGACAGCTGGCGCGAGGGCGAACTGGCGGAAATGACCGCGCAATACGGCGGCACTGAAGCGCTAGCGCCCACGGACTACGGCTCGCTCGACGCCGCGATGGCGGCCGCCAAGGCGCGCCTCCCCGGCCAGAACCCGCAGTTCATCGGCTTTCCCGGCGGCGACTGGAGCACCGCGCGTCACTATGCCGTGTTTTTCCAGGGCGATCGCCCGCTGACCGAGAACCTGCTCACTCCCGCGCTGATCGATGCCGAAACCAGCGCGCTCGTCGATGCGCGATCGATGCCCGCGCTCAATCAGGCGCTGATGATGTCGAAGCCGCTGCATTTCGGCGACTATGGCGGGTTGCCGCTCAAGATCGTGTGGGCGCTGCTGACGCTGGCGACGATCTGGGTGTTGTGGACCGGCGTGCTGCTGTGGTGGCGGCGTTCTCCCGGCGAGATCGAGCGCCGGGTCGCCGAGATCCACGGCGGCGCGCAGGGCAAGTTCGCATGAAGCCTTTTACCGTCCCGCAACGGCGCCGCGCGCGCCAGAGCCTGGCTGCGGTATTCGCGCTGCCGCTGGTGCTGTTCGCGACCAGCGTGCTCGGCCTCGTGCTCGGCCTGACCGGCGACGGGCTGCCCGATGTCGCCGCCTGGGTGCTGCTGTCGCTTCCCATTCTCGCCGTGATCGTCGCCTGGCGGCGGCGCGGCCAGCCTCCGCATTCCAAGCAAAAGAAAGACCTGACATGATCGTTCGTCACGCCGTCTCGGCCTCCATCCTCGCGCTCGCCGCCGCGAGCGCCGTACCCGCAATCGCGCAGGAAACATCCGAGGACATCGTCGTCACTGCGCAGAGCGAGAATGCGACCGAGGTGGTGAATGGGGGGAACCTCGGAGCACTCGGCGACAAGGATTCGATCGACGTTCCTTTCGTGGTGCGGACGTTCGATGAAAGCCTGATCGTCAACCAGCAGCCGCTGACGCTGGGCGAGGTGCTCGAGAACGACCCGTCGGTACGCACCAGTTATGCGTTCGGAAACGCCGCCGAACAGTTCGTGATCCGCGGGTTCCAGCTGTTCGGCGACGACATCGGCATGAACGGCCTCTATGGCATCACGCCTCGCCAACTCGTGTCGCCGGAGCTTTATTCCGGGGTGCAGGTGCTCAACGGCGCGAGCGCTTTTCTCAACGGAGCGGCACCGGGCGGAAGCGGCATCGGCGGCAACGTCAATCTCCAGCTAAAGCGCGCGACGCGCGATCCCCTGACCCGCGTGACCGCCAACTACATCTCGAGCGGACACTTCGGCGGCAGCGTCGATCTCTCGCGGCGGCTGGGCGACGACGATAGCATGGGAGTTCGCATCAACGCCGCATACCGCAGCGGCGATGTCGCGATAGACGACGAGTTCCGCGAAACGCTCGTCGCGGGCGGATCGTTCGACTGGCAGAGCGACAATGCCCGGTTCTTCCTCGATGCGGCATTCCAGCGCGTCGAAGTCGGGCGCTTGCGACCGCAGGTCGTCATCGGCACCGACGCGATCCCCGAAGCGCCCGACAGCGACCTCAACTACGGCCAGCCTTTCGCCAATACCGAGCTGCGCGACGTGTTCGGGCTGGCGCGGTTCGAATACGACGTGGCCGACAACGCCACGTTCTACGTCACGGGCGGCGCGCTCGATGGCAACGAGGAAGGTGTCTACAACTCGATCACCGTGCTCGATGCCGAAACCGGGGCCGCGAGCGGCGGAGCTTCGATCATTCCCGCGCGGATCAACAACGAAGCGATCGAAGCCGGAATGCGGATCAATCTGGGGACGACGGTCACCCACGAGTTCAATTTCGGCGCCAACGTGAACTGGCAGGAATTCCGCACCGCGTTCGATTTCCGCGCTGCGTTCCCGACCAATCTCTACGATCCCGAGATCGTCGACCTACCCACCGAATCGACGTTCGTCTTCGGCGATCTCGACAATCCACCGGTTTCCAACCGTTCGCGGCAGTTCAGCGTCTTCGCATCCGACACCATCGGCCTGTGGGACAATCGCCTGCTCATCACCGGCGGCCTGCGCCTGCAGCAGCTCAAGGCGGGACTCGTCGATCCCTATCGGAAGGATGCGGTGACGCCGGTCGCCGGAATCGTGTTCAAGCCCACGTCCTACACCTCGATCTTCGCCAACCGCATCGAATCGCTGGCCGCGGGTCCCGCCGCGCCCATCTCGGGCACGGACCCCGACGATCCGGCCGGGCCGACGCTGCCCGTCACCAACGGTGGCGCGGTCCTGCCGCCGTCCAAGTCGGTGCAGTACGAGATCGGGGCGAAAATGGATGTCGGGATCGCCAGCCTCAGCCTCGCCGCTTACGAGATCGAACAGCCCGGGTTCTTCCTCGGCCCCGATCCGGACGCCCCCGGCTCGCTCCTGTTCAGCGACTTCGGCCGCCAGCGAAACCGAGGGGTCGAGCTGTTCCTGGCCGGAGAACTGGTCGAAGGGCTGCGCCTGATCGCAGGCGGCACGATCATCGATGCCGAGCTTGTGGCGACGCCGGGCGGCGTGAACGAGGGCAACACCGCCCTCGGCGTGCCGGACTACACGGTCAATGCAAACGTCGAATGGGATCTGCCGTTCGCCCCCGGCCTCACGCTCACCGGCCGCGCGGTGCACACCGGCAAGCAGTTCGCCAACAACACCAACACGCTGGACATAGAGGACTGGACGCGCTTCGATCTCGGCGCACGATACGTCTTCGCAGCTGGGCCGAAGCCCGTCACCCTGCGACTGACGGTCGATAACGTGACGGACGAGAGCTACTGGGCGTCGGCCTACACCGCATTTGCCAGCTCGGGCGAGCGCCTTCTGCAAGGTCGCCCCCGGACCGTGAAGGCCTCGGTCTCGGTCGATTTCTAGCGCAGGCTGCGCAAGGTCAGCGAGCGGCGCGTGACGGGCATGGGCGCGATCGAGTGTTCCCATCCGTCGCGCGCCTCGCCGCTCAGGAGATAGAGCGAGCGGGGCGGCAGGTCGACGCTCCGGCGCTCGAAACCTTCGCTGGTGCGACGGCGCAGGCGCAGCACGGCGGAGGCGGAAAGCGAAAGCCCGAGCACGTCCCCGTATTGGGGGCGGTCGCGGTGCCAGCCGATTCCCGCGCCAGGATCGTAGCGGATCAGCAAGGCCTGAACGAAGGCGTCGGGATCGCGCCCGACCTGCGGCGCGAGCGTGGCGCGCAGCGTCTCGATCCACTCGGGCAAAGGCGGTGCCAGGGTGACCGCGCCGCGCTGGTAGTCGTAGGCCGAGCCATAGTTCGCCGTCAGCCGCTTGCCGCGCCACTGGCCGAAGCGGAACGGCTCGAGCGGGGCGGCATCGATCGCCTCTGCCACTGCGCGCTCGGCCTCCGCGTCGATCGCATTCTCGATCAGGCGCAGTCCCGGCACCGGCGCCGCGCGGGCGAAGAGGTCGATCTGGCTGGCCATGGCGCCTATATGGGTGCGATGCCGCACCACGCCACCACGCTCGCCTTCGATACGCAGGGCCCCGGCCTCACCGAAATCACGCGCGAGGTCGCCGGGTGGCTCGCCGGTACCGGTATCGAAACCGGCTTGCTCACCGTGTTCTGCCGCCACACTTCGGCCTCGCTGCTGATAAACGAGAACGCGGCCGATGCCGTGCGCGGGGACATGCTTCGCTGGCTCGACCGGCTCGCGCCGCAAGGCGCGCACTACGCGCACGACGACGAGGGGCCGGACGACATGCCCGCGCACCTCAAGGCTACGCTGACCGGATCAAGCCATTCGATCCCGGTCATCGGCGGCACAATGGCACTGGGCACCTGGCAAGGCCTGTTCCTCGCCGAACACCGCGCCCGCCCCCACCGCCGCGAAATCGCGCTGCACGTGGCGGGAGATTAGGGCGAAACAACCCGGCCGCTCCCGCGTACTCTATCCATGCCCATTTCGATCGATCTCACATTCGCCTTCCGCATGGAGAAGGTGACCGACGTGCTGCTGCAGTTCGAGGCGGCGGTGATTCCGGAGCAGAAGCTGCTCGAGACCGATACCTGGGTGACCAGGGGCGAGCATTTCGCGCGTATCCACGCGCAAGACGATATCGGCGAGCGCGTGTGGATCCGGGCCGAGGGCCGCTACGACGTCAGCTACAAGGCCGTGGTTGCGGTCGAGCGGATGCCGGCCGAGATCGGTCAGCTCGAACATCTGCCGCCGCACGATCTGCCCGGCGAGGCGGTGCAGTACCTTTTCGATTCGCGCTATTGCCCTGCGGACCGCTTCCAGTCGTTCGTCGAGGCCGAATTCGGCGGGTGCGATGGAGGCGAGCGGATCGTGGCGATCCACGACTGGATCGCGGGCAATTTCACTTATGAGCCGGGCAGCAGCACCGCCACGACCACCGGGCTCGACAGCTTCATCGAGCGGCGCGGCATCTGCCGCGACTATGCGCATGTCCTCGTCATGCTCGCGCGCGCATCGGGCATTCCCGCGCGCTTCGTAAGCTGCTTCGCGCCCGACGTGACGCCGCAGGATTTCCACGCGGTCGCCGAAGTGTTCCTCAGCGACCCGAGCACTCCGGGCGGCGGCGCCTGGTTTCTGGTCGATGCGACGGGCATGGCCCAGCCCGGGGAGATCGTGAAGATCGGCGTCGGCCGCGATGCGGCGGACGTGAGCTTCATGACCAGCTTCGGTGCGACCGAGTTCATCGAGAAGAGCGTCACCGTCGCACGCGTGTGAATATGTATGCGGCGCGTGGGCATCGCGCCGGGCGGCTGCTAGCAGAGCCGCGAGAGTAAAAAAGCGGGAGATATCGATGGAACTGGTGGCGGTGGACATCGGCGGAACGCACGCGCGTTTCGCGATCGCGACGGTCGCGGACGACGGAGCGATCACGCTGGGCGAACCCGAGACGCTCCACACCGAGGATCACGCCAGCTTCCAGACCGCGTGGGAGGATTTCCGCGAGCGGCAGGGCGGCACCCTGCCCGACGCGGTCAGCATGGCGATCGCGGGGCCGGTGGGCGGCGACGTGATCCGCTTCACCAACAATCCTTGGATCATCCGCCCCGCGCTGGTGAAGGACAAGCTCGGCGTCGAACGCTTCACCATCGTCAACGATTTCGAGGCGGTCGCGCATGCCGTGGCGCGCGCGCCCGAGGAGCAATTCCTGCATCTGACCGGCCCCGACGGCCCGCTGCCCCCGACCGGGCGGCTGACCGTGCTGGGCCCCGGTACCGGGCTCGGCGTTGCGCACCTCTACCGCGAGCCCGACGGCAGCTACCGCGTCTCGGCGACCGAGGGCGGGCACATCGACTTCGCCCCGCTCGACCTGATCGAGGACGCGATCCTCGCCCGCCTGCGCAAGCGCCACCGGCGCGTGTCGGTGGAGCGGGTGGTCGCAGGCCCCGCGATCGTCGATATCTACCAGACGCTCGCGGCGATGGAGAAACGCACCGTACCCGAAGCGGACGATGTCGAGATCTGGACCAAGGGGATGAGCGGCGAGGACAGTCTCGCCGCCGCGGCGGTCGACCGGTTCTGCCTCTCGCTCGGCAGCGTGTCGGGCGACATGGCGCTGGCGCATGGCGCCAAGGGCGTCGTGATCGCGGGCGGGCTCGGTTACCGGATTCGCGAGACGCTCATGGCCTCCGGCTTTGCCGAGCGGTTCCGTGCCAAGGGACGCTTCGAGACGATGATGGCTGGCCTCCCGGTCAAGCTGATCGTCCATCCGCAACCCGGCCTCTATGGCGCGGCGGCCGCCTATGCCTCGCAGCACGGGAACGGCGCATGAGGACCGTCGCGGAACTTACAGAACGCCTCGGCGTGCTGCACCGGCAGACGCAGGAAACGCCGCTGTTCAACCCGGTGTTCCAGCTTTCGCACGACCTGTCGCGCGAACTGGAAAGCGGGGAGATCGATCTCTCGGCGTTGGAATCAATGATCGCCGAGCTCGAATGCGAGGCACTGATGAACCGCGCCGGACGGCTGCAGCGGCTGGTCGCGCCTGTCGCCACGGAGGCCAACGACGAAGCGCTCGACCGCTGCATCCGCGCGACCGAGTTCGAGGCGTTCCGCGAGGCGTGGGAGCATCCGCAGCTGCACGCGGTCTTCACCGCGCACCCGACCTTCCTGCTCGCCCCGGCGCAATCCGAAGCGGTCGCCACGGCGGCCGCGAGCGAAGGCGCTATCGGAGATGCGGCCTGTGCCGCACCGTCCGAGCGCCCGACGATCACCCTCGCCTACGAACACGGCCGAGCGATGGCCGCGATGGCGCAGGGCCAGGACGCGCGCGACCGGATCGTCTCTCACCTGCTGGACATCGCGCGCGAGCGCTGGCCGGAGGAGTGGCACGCGCTGTCGCCGCTTCCGTTCCGCTTCGCCACCTGGGTCGGCTACGACATGGACGGGCGCACCGACATCGGGTGGCACACCTCGATCGGGTTCCGCCTGGCGGAAAAGGCCGAGCGACTGGCGCGCTACGCCGCTTCGCTGGCTGCGATCGACGAAACCCATCCGCTGGTCGAAACCTTGCGCGCGGCGCAGGCGCATACGGCCGATTGCGCCGGTTCGTTCGCCGAGCCGCTGGACGATGCCGAGGCGCTTTCGGCCGCCGCCAACAAGCTGACGGCGGACGATCCGGCCAAGCTGCTCTCGCTCGCGCCGCTGATCGAGCGGCTCGAAGGCGAGGCGCGCGAGGCCGGGGGCGAGCGCGCCGTCGCGCTGAAGACGCTCGCCGCCGCCATGCGCGCCGACGGGCTCGGCATGGGCGGGATTCATTTCCGGGTGAACGCCAAGCAGCTCCACAACGCGATCCGTCGGCGGCTCGACGAGGAAGGGCAGACGGTCGACCTCGCGAGCCAAGGTGCGCTGGTTACACTGCGCGATCTCATCTCCGAGGCCACGCCGCTGCGGAGCAATTTCGCCGCGCTCGCAATCGAAAGCTCGACCGCGATCCGCCAATTCCTCGCCATGGCGCAGATCCTGCGCCACGTCGACGGCGACGCGCCGATCCGCATGCTGATCGCCGAGTGCGAGCACCCCGCCACGGTCCTGGCGGCGCTCTATTTCGCGCGGCTGTTCGGAGTCGAGGACAAAGTCGACGTCTCGCCGCTGTTCGAAACCGAGGCCGCGCTCGAGCATGGCGGGCGCTTCCTCGATGCCCTGCTCGCCGAAGACATTTTCCGCGACTATGCGCGAAAGCGTGGCCGGGTGTGCATACAGACCGGCTTTTCCGATGCGGGCCGCTTCGTCGGCCAGATCCCCGCGAGCCTCGCGATCGAGCGGCTGCAGGGGCGGCTGGCGGAGGCGATCGCGGGCAACGGTCTGACCGACGTCGCGGCGCTGATCTTCAACACCCACGGCGAAGGCATGGGCCGCGGCGCGCACCCCGGCGGCGTTGCCGACCGGCTCGAATGGGCGCTTTCGCCCTGGGCGCGGCGACGGTTCGCGCGGGCGGGAATCCGGCTCGAGCCCGAAGTCAGCTTCCAGGGCGGCGACGGCTACCTGTTCTTCGCCAATACCGAGCTGGCGCTGGCGACGCTGACCCGCATCGCCGAACTGCGCCCGGCCGAAACCGAAGCCGACGTTCCGGCCGACCCGTTCTACCGCCGGACCGACCTGAGCCTCGATTTCTACCGCGCCATCCGCGACCACCAGCACGAACATCTGGAGAGCGGCACGTACAGCCGCGCGGTGACCGCGTTCGGTCTGGGGCTGCTCAATTCGACGGGCAGCCGCGTGTCGCGCCGCCAGTCGGACCTCAATGCCGATCGCGAGATGAACCTGCGGCAGATCCGCGCCATCCCGCACAACGCCGTCCTCCAGCAGCTCGGCTATCCGGTGAATGTGATCGCCGGGCTCGGCAGCGCAGCTGAGGGCAACCGCGAGGAAATCGCCGAACTGCTCGCCGAAAGCGCGCGCGGGCGGCAGATCGTGCGGCTGGCGCGCGCGTCGAACGCTCTCGCCAGCATCAAGACGGTGGCGGCCTACGGCGAGCTCTACAATTCCGCCTACTGGGCCAGCCGGACCTATCGCGGGACCGAGCGCAGCCTTGCCGAACCTTGCGCCATGCTCGCCGAATATCTGGTCAAGGACGACCGTGCGGGCGTGTTCCGCCGCCTCGCATCGCGTCTCAGGATCGATGCGCTCAAGCTGCATCGCCTGCTCGACCTGTTGCCCGACGAGGCGCCGGTGGAGAATCGCGAGGAAGTGCGGCGCCGGATCGGGGTGCTCCAGGCGCTGCGGCTGGCGCTGCTGCAGCATATGTTCCTGCGTGCGGTCTCGGTCCCGGCATTCAGCCGCGCGAACGACATCAGCCGCAGCGACGTGATCGAGATGGTCCTGACCCTGAGGGTCGAGGACGCGCTGGCGCAGTTGCGGCGCGCCTTCCCCACACGCTTCCCCGGCCCGAGCGACTACGTGCTCGACGAACCCTCGGACTATCCGGATCACGGCGCGGGCGGCTATGCCGCGATCGAGAAGGACTACATCGCGCCGATCGAGCGGGCATATGCGCTGGCACTGCGAATTTCGACCGCCATCGCCAACGAGTTCGGCGCGCACGGCTGACACGAGGACCCCTGAGGACCCGCCAAACGTCTAGCGCGCCGTGCTCCCGCGCGCGGTAAGCGATACCGGCACGCGCCGCAGCGGATCGTCCTCGCCCGCGCGCAGCACGGCCTCCACCAGCAGCGCGCCCGCGGCGGCGGGGTCGGGAGCAATCGTAGTCAGAGCAGGCTGGCTGAAACGCGCAGCCGGGAGGTCGTCGAACCCGACCAGGCCGATCTCCTCGGGAACCGCGACGTCGCGCCTGGCCAGTTCCTCCAGCGCGCCGAGCGCCATCGCGTCGCAGGCGGCGAAGACCGCGTCGGCCTGGCCGCCACGATCCAGCCAGGCGGCCATGGCACTACGCCCTTCCTCCTCGCGCGTGGCGCCGTCCTGGGTGACGACGAGGCACGGATCGAGCCCTGCAGCGCGCATGCCATCGCAGTAACCCTCGTAGCGTTCGGCGAACTGGTGCTGCGGCGAATCGATCGCGCCAAGAAAGCATGGCGCGCGGTAGCCCTGCGCGAGCAGATGCTCGACCGCGATGCGCCCCGCCGCGCGATTGTCGGATCGCACCCATTCGAGATCGTCGAAGGGCGATCCCCAGTAGACGACGCGCCGCCCCTCGCGATCCAGCCCGCGAAAATAGTCCCACGCCGCGCGGTTGGTGGTGGTGCCGATGACCACCAGCCCGTCGGCCCAGCCGCGTTCCTCGTAATGGCCGAAGAAATGCTCGTCGCGCGCCTGGAACGAGACGAGCGTCTCGAACCCGCGTTCCGACGCGGCGAGGCAGACGCTACCGAGCAGCATGTAGGAGAACGGGTTGATGTCCGCCGCGCTCTCGCCCGGGCGGCAAATCACCACCACCGCAAGCGTGCCGGTCGATCCGCGCCGCAGCCGCGCCGCGCGCTCATCGACGAAATAGCCGATTTCCTCCGCCGCGCGCAGCACCTTGGCGCGGGTCGCCTCGGTGATCACCTCAGAACCCGCGAGCGCGCGCGAGACGGTGGACTGGCTGACGCCCGCCCGCTCCGCAACATCGATCGAGGTCGGCCGCCGATTGCTCATCGCCGCCTCCTATCGGCAAGAGCGCAGCAAAGCGCAACCCGGCGAAGGCGCGGGGCTGAATATGTATGCGACGCACTGGCAAGCGCGGGCATGCTTGCCTAGACAGCAATACGACGAGCGAAAGGCGCGAATGCATGAGCTTTACCGCAGACCGGCTGGTCCTGTTCGGGGCGACGGGTGACCTGGCGCAGCGCATGCTGCTGCCCTCGCTGTGCGCGCTCGATCACGACGATCTACTCGCCGAGGATCTGAAGATCGTCGGCACCGCGCGATCGGAGATGAGCGACGCGCAGTTCCGCAACTTCGCGCGCGAGGCGCTGGAGAAGTATCTGCCTGCGCATCGGCGCGGAGGCATGGCCGATTTCCTCAATCGCTTGAGCTACCAGCCGCTCGATGCGACAACGCTCGAGGGGTACGAGGAACTGGCGGCCAAGGTCGGCGAGCCCAAGCGCGGCGTGGCGATCTTCCTCTCGACCGCGCCGAGCCTGTTCGAGCCGACCATCCGCGGATTGCAGCACGCCGGGCTCGACGGGCCGAACGTGCGCATGTGCCTGGAAAAGCCGCTCGGCATAGATCTCGCAACGAGCTGCGAGATCAACGATGCGGTTGCCGCCGCCTTTCCCGAAGATCGCATCTTTCGCATCGATCACTACCTGGGCAAGGAAACGGTGCAGAACCTGCTGGCGCTGCGCTTCGCCAACATCCTGTTCGAGCCGCTGTGGAACGCGGCGCACATCGATCACGTGCAGATCACTGTCGCCGAGACGGTCGGGCTCGAAGGGCGCGTGGCGTTTTACGACGATGCCGGTGCGCTGCGTGACATGGTGCAGAACCACATGCTGCAGTTGCTCGCTCTCGTGGCAATGGAGCCGCCGGGCAACTTCGACGCCACCGCGGTGCGCGACGAGAAGGTCAAGGTCCTGCGATCGTTACGCAAGGTCGTCGAGGGGGAGACCGTAACCGGCCAGTACCGCTCGGGCGCGATCAAGGGCCAGGCCGTGCCCGGTTACGACGAGGAGCTGGAGAAGGAATCGAACACCGAGACCTTCGTCGCGATCAAGGCGCACGTCGACAACTGGCGCTGGAAGGGCGTGCCGTTCTACCTGCGGACCGGCAAGCGGCTGCCCGAGCGGGTGACCGAAATCGTCGTCCAGTTCCGCTGCGTCCCGCACTCGATCTTCGCCGACAAGGGTGCGCGGATGCTTCCGAACAAGCTCGTGATCGGCATCCAGCCCGAAGAGAACATAACCCTCTCGCTGATGGCCAAAGTGCCGGGCCTCGATCGCGACGGCATCCGCCTGCGCAGCGTGCCGCTCAACATCGCGATGCCCGACGCGTTCTCGGGGACCGTGCGGCGGATCGCCTACGAGCGTCTGCTGCTCGATCTGGTAGAGGGCGACCAGACGCTGTTCGTCCGCCGCGACGAGGTCGAGGCGCAGTGGGAGTGGATCGACGCGATCCGCGCAGGCTGGGACGCGCAGGGCCTCGCGCCCAAGACCTACACCTCCGGCAGCTGGGGCCCGAGCGCGGCGATCGCGCTCGCCGAACGCGACGGGGTGACCTGGCATGAATGAGAGCGGTCATGAATAACCTGCACGACACCATTCACCGCGTTACCCAGCGGGTGATCGAGAATTCGCGCGATGGCCGCGCGGCCTATCTCGAGCTGATGGAGCGCGAGGCGGACAACCGGCCCGACCGGAGCCAGGTCTCGTGCTCCAATCTCGCGCACGCCTACGCCGGGGCGCTCGAGGATCAAGAGGCGCTTAAGGCGCATCGCGGGCCGAACATCGGCATCGTGACCAGCTACAACGACATGCTCAGCGCGCATCAGCCCTACGGCCGCTATCCCGAGCGACTGAAGATCTACGCGCGCGAAGTGGGCGCCACGGCGCAAGTCGCGGGCGCGACCCCGGCGATGTGCGACGGGGTGACGCAGGGCGAAACGGGCATGGAGCTGAGCCTGTTCAGCCGCGACGTGATTGCGCTCTCGACCGGAGTGGCGCTGAGCCACGCGATGTACGACGGCGTGCTGACGCTCGGCATCTGCGACAAGATCGTGCCGGGGCTGCTGATCGGGGCGCTGCGCTTCGGGCACATGCCGACGATCTTCGTCCCCTCCGGCCCGATGCCGAGCGGGATCGCGAACAAGGAAAAGCAGCGCGTCCGCCAGCTCTATGCCGAAGGCAAGGTCGGCCGCGCCGAGCTGCTCGAAAGCGAGCTCGGAAGCTACCATTCGCCGGGCACCTGCACATTCTACGGCA